>JAITVB010000075.1 GCA_031286025.1 Rikenellaceae bacterium | reverse complement strand
TGCTGACCCACGTCGGTCACCACCACGGCGTTGCCTCTCGAATAATCGGCCACGCGGCGCACCACCTCGGCCATCGTCAGCGTGTCGCTATCCGGGGCGATATTTTTCCGTATGACGTTGTTGTACTCATACTCGTATTTTTCTCGAAAGAGGTCGAACCATGTGAAGCGTTCCAAAAATTGCGCCCGCTCGTTCATCGCCGTCAGCGCGTCGAGGGCGTCGGCGTGAATACCGATGGCGGGTTTTATGTTTTTCCCGATCTCGGAGTGGTCGATGTCGATGTGGACGATCTGCGCCTGTTTGGCGTAGGTTTTCAGGTCGCCGGTCACGCGGTCGCTGAAGCGCATGCCGATGGCCAGGATCACGTCGGCCTCCTGCGTCATCGCATTGGGGGCATAGTTGCCGTGCATCCCGAGCATGCCCATAAAGAGCGGGTGGGCGGTCGGCACGCCCGACAGTCCGAGCACGGTCGATGCCATTGGGATATTGGCTTTTTCGGCAAAGGCGACCAACGCCTGTTCGGCTCCCGATATTTTCACACCCTGACCGAAGACGATCAGCGGTTGTTTGGCACCGTTGATCAGTTCCATCGCCCGGTCGATCCTGGCAGTGTCGAGCGCGGGTTTCGGAGTGTAGCTGCGGAAACCGGTGCAGGGGGTGTATGAAAATTCTGCCGCTTCGATCTGCGCGTTTTTCGTGATGTCGATCAACACGGGGCCGGGACGTCCCGTGCGGGCAATGTAGAAAGCCCGGGCAATCGCTTCCGGGATTTCGGTCGCGCGCGTGACCTGAAAATTCCATTTCGTGACGGGGATCGTCATCGTGATGATGTCAGCTTCCTGGAAGGCGTCGCTCCCGAGCAGTGCCGACGGCACCTGACCGGTGATGCACACCAACGGGGTGGAATCGATCATCGCGTCGGTGATGCCCGTGATGAGGTTCGTCGCCCCGGGGCCCGAGGTGGCGAGGCACACCCCGACGCGTCCCGTGGCTCGGGCATAGCCCTGGGCGGCGTGAACGGCTCCCTGCTCGTGGCGGGTGAGGATGTGGCTCAGTTCGTGGGCGTGGCGGTACAGCCCGTCGTAGATGTTGATCACCTGGCCTCCGGGGTAGCCGAAGAGGGTGTCTACGTGTTCTTCCAACAGCGAACGGATCAGCGCTTCGACGCCGGAAATTCTTTCGGTATGTTTTTGTGACATGATGTTTGAATCGAATAGGGTTTGCAAAAAGGATCGTCGTTATTCTTCGATAAGCCGCACCGCCCCTTTGTCGGCCGAGGAGACCATCGAGGCATAGGCCTTTAGTGCTTTCGATACCGCGCGGTTCCGGTGACGGGGGACATACGTGCGGCGACCGACTCGGCGTTGTTCGAGTTCTTGTTTCGAAATGACGATTTCAATTTTGCGTTCGGGGATGTCGATACGGATCCGGTCGCCGTCTTCAACGAGGGCGATCGCTCCGCCGGCGGCGGCTTCGGGCGACACATGGCCGATCGACAGCCCCGAGGTGCCCCCCGAGAAACGGCCGTCGGTCACCAACGCGCAATCCCTGTCTAACTTCACGGACTTGAGGAACGAGGTGGGGTAGAGCATTTCCTGCATCCCGGGCCCGCCGCGCGGACCCTCGTAGCGGATCAGCACCACGTCGCCCGCTTTTACCGCGCCGTTGAGGATGCCGCGCCCGGCTTCCTCCTGCGATTCGAATACCCGGGCCGGGCCTTCGAAACGAAGGATCGAAGCGTCGACTCCGGCCGTCTTCACGATACAGCCGGCCTCGGCCAGGTTGCCATACAATACGGCCAACCCGCCATCGAGCGTATATGCATGAGCCATATCGCGGATGCATCCCTCGGCGCGGTCGCGGTCGGGTTCCGTGTAACAGGTGTCCTGCGAGCCGAGCACGAGGTTGAATTTTCCGCCTGGTGCGGCGAGGCAGCGTTTCTTCGCTTCGTCGGACGCCGTCGGCGAAAAAATATCGTTGTCGGCGATCGCAGCAGCCAGTGAAGGATGGTCCACGCGACCGACGGCCGTATCGAGCTTACCGCCACGGGCCAGTTCGCCCAGAATGGCCATGATGCCGCCTGCGCGGTGTACGTCCTGAATGTGGTACTTATAGGTGTTCGGTGCTACCTTGCACAAAACGGGCGTTTGGCGCGAAAGAGCGTCGATGTCTTTCATCGTGAAGTCGACCTCGGCCTCGTGGGCCACGGCCAACAGATGAAGTACCGTGTTGGTCGAGCCGCCCATCGCAATGTCGAGGGACATGGCGTTGAGAAACGCCGCCTTAGTGGCGATCGAGCGCGGCAGCACCGCTTCGTTGTCGCCAAAATAGTATTCGTCGGCGTTTTTAACGATCAGTTTCGCCGCCTTCTTGAACAACTCTTTGCGCAGGACGTGGGTAGCCACCAACGAACCGTTGCCCGGCAGCGCAAGGCCGAGGGCTTCGGTGAGGCAGTTCATGGAGTTGGCCGTAAACATCCCTGAGCACGAGCCGCACGTCGGGCAGGCTGCCCGTTCCAGCGCTTCGAGGTCGCTGTCGGAAACCGCAGGGTCGGAGCCTTTGACCATCACGTCGATCAGATCCCAGTCGCGGTCGCCTATTCGTCCGGCTTCCATCGGCCCGCCCGACACGAACACCGCCGGAATGTTGAGGCGCATCGCGGCCATCAGCATCCCCGGAGTCACCTTGTCGCAGTTCGAAATGCAGATCATTGCATCGACCCGGTGGGCATTGCACATATATTCGACACTGTCGGCGATCACCTCGCGCGAGGGGAGTGAATAGAGCATCCCGGCGTGGCCCATCGCAATGCCGTCGTCAATGGCTATGGTGTTGAATTCGGCGGCAAAACACCCCTCCTCTTCGATCCAACCCTTGATCTGTTGGCCGATTTCGTGCAGGTGCGTGTGGCCCGGGACAAACTGGGTGAACGAGTTGACGACGGCGACGATCGGCCGTCCAAACTGTTCATCTTTCATGCCGTTGGCCCGCCAGAGCGCTCGCGCTCCGGCCATTTGCCTGCCTTGTGTGGTGGTGTTGCTGCGTAATGGTTTCATCGTTTTCCCTGAAAAATTTCCGGCAATTACACGAAAAATTTGGTCCCGGTTATCTTCTTTTTTCGTATATTTATGATGTCCAAATGGATGTTTTTCGCTTTTTATTG
>JAITVB010000056.1 GCA_031286025.1 Rikenellaceae bacterium | reverse complement strand
AGGTTCTCCGTCTTCTCGATCCGCCACGGGTCGGGGTGGTCGGCGGTGACGGCGACGGTCTGCGTGCCTCCCGCGGACGGGAAGACGAGCGACGAACGGTCGACCGTCAGGCGGTACTGTCCCAGCGGAAAGGCTTCGAGCCCCTCGTTCCACGGCAGTACCACGATCCCGACGTCGGCCGTTACATTCTGTGCCTTGCGGATGTTTCCCCTGACGATGTAGCGGTTGTTGCGGCGCACGGTGTCGATGTCGTGCCGCACGCCCTTACCGTCGTACAGTTTGTCCAACGTGACGGTGGCGCCCTTCTCCCCGTCGTCGGTCGCCAGGGCGATGTCGAGTGTGAGCTTGTCCGCCCGGCAGTATCGTTCGGGCGTGTAGAACGAGCACACGTAGATCGACGCGTCCGCGGGTATGTTCTTCTGCCCCGGGGCCGGCGTCCACGCCTTGTCGTTGCCTGCAAAGCCGGCGGAGGGTACCGTCTGTATCTTTCCGAGCACACGATCGCCGATTTCGTGGCGGACGAACGGACTTTCGGTGCAGGTATTCTTCAGCGTGATGGACGAGTTAGGGAGCAGATTCACCCCGCCGGTAATCTCGGTGGTCAGGTAGACGTCTACCCGGGCCACGGCCCTCTCCAACAGCAGACCGACCCGATCCGCGGCCGCCAGTGCGGCCCCCGGTGTGGCGTGAACGTCGTCCCTGTCCGTCCAGACGGCCCCGGTCATGGGCATCGGCGTGTCAGATTGGAGCGAAAGATGGTCGTTGCTCAGGAAGTCCGACAGGATCAGGTCGAGATCCTCCAACTCCCGAGGGGTCGTAACCGCGTCCAAATCCACCGTCATCGCGTCGGGTTCGTTGGCGATCGCCACGACCAATTTGTTGTTCGGGCCGTGTTCCGTTCGGGAAACTTCGAAGACGGCTTTCAACACGGACGCCCGGTTTGCCTCCGTAATCACCGTTTTGGGCGTGCCAACCTCCTTCCGGGGATAGCTGTCCAGGTCGGTGAAGACGAAAAACCGGATGGTTTTGATATCGTCGCTGAGTTCGACGTCGTCCTCGTCCGTATGCTCGTCCGCCACCTGCACCTCGATATAACCGCGGGTGGTTATCGGAGCGGGGGTCGCGCCGTCCGGCGCCAGTTCATTTTCCCAGGAACAGGAGCAGAGGAGCAGGAGCAAGAAAGCCAGTATGATATTCCTTTTCATATTCGTATGTTGTATCAATTCCGTTTTTCAATGGCTTCGGAGTCCCGGAAGTGGTTTCACGGAGTTGCGAAAGTACTTTTTCGGCCTCGAACTCCGTTTCGCGAGGTTGAAGGAAAGCTCCGCATCTCTCTCCTTACACGTCCATGCCGGTCTGCCACACGATCCATCCGTTGATCATGATCCTCAGGGCGACGAAAGCTCCGTCCGGGTCGACGGGATCGGGGTACTGGGAGTTCCCTCCGTTTTTATAAACGATTACGATGAGCCAGTCGCCCTCGCGGTCGAAGTATTCGGATCTCGGTAACTCCGTGCCGTCCGGCCGCTTGTTCGGCTTGGAGGCCGCCAACAGCGACAGCAGGTCGTTGCTGTAAAGTTCGTTGCCGCCGGCGATGTCGCGCACGATGATCCGGTAGCCGTTCCACTCGTTTTCCAACAGGCGCATGGTGTTGATCTTCGCGGCGGTCTCTAACAGCACTCCCTTTTCCGTGAAGTCGAGCCTCGACAGCAGCGACCAAGGCCTGTAAACCAACCCGCGCGGGTCGGTCGGGTTGTTCAGCCAGTCGTAGGCGCCCGCTTCCGGGGCGACGATCTCGACGGTGTGCCTCGGCGTGAACGGGCCCTGTACCGTGCCCTGCGGCACGTCCGTGAGCTGCGTCTGGAGCACGACGCTGAACCGGTTCGTCTGCCGGATCAGCGGCACGCGGTAGACGCTCAGGTCGGCGTTGTAGGCCACCTCCACCGCGGGGCCGAAGTAGAAGTGCGGAAACTCGTGCGAAACCGCGCCGCTGTGCTTCAGGGCCGACACGGCCTGATCGATGGTGGTCTCGCCCGGAACGAAGGGATTGCCGCCGCGATCCGCGAACCGGAAATGTTCGGTCAGGTTGCCGACGGTCAGTACCCGGTACTCCCCGAAGGACAGGCCGTTCAGGAACATCCGCTTACGGCCCTGCAATTCGCCGATGGCGGCGCGACGGGCCTGCACGAATTTCCCTGCCGCATCGAAGATATACACGTCGACCGTATCCACCTGCGGGTCGAACGAATCCGCGTACTCCATGTTGTGGTCGAAGACGAATTCCAACCACACCCCGCAATCCGCGTAATCGTCCTTGATGCTTTCGCACGAGGCAAGCAGCAGGAACGGGAGCGTCGCGAATATGATCTTAAGTTTTGCCAACATAATCTTCAATGTGTTTAATGTCTCTTCACCGCGCGTCGTCTGCGCCGTTGTCTTTGTTTCCGGACTGTTTCGTACCTCGCAGTGGCGGTCGGGTGCCTTTTTCTTTGCGAAACCCGCGAGGGTTGAAGCAATCCGGTCTTTGTGCCCCGCGGAGCGGTCAGGCGCCACGGGGCTGTGTTCAAGGGGGCGGGCAATCACCCGCCCCTGAGAATTAATCGATGTCGTTCATGCCGGTCGTCCAGATGATCCACGGGTTGATCTTGACCGAAACGCCAAGATAGCCCGCCTGCTTGTCGATATCGTCCCTCGGGTCGGGATCGCCATCGCCGGGATCGGTGCTCTGGGGATACCACGGCGTGCCGGGGCCCTTGACCGAATTCAGCGTCAGGTCGTACCAGTTGTTACGCACCACGCCGTACTTGGCGAAGGCCATGCTGACCTCAGTTTCGTTGTCGTGGCGAACCTCGTAGGAGTAGTAGCACTGTCCTTTCTGATACCAACGGATCACCGGATTGTTGCCGTCTTTCACCACCTGGCCGCCGTTGGCGATCTTGTCCAACTGAGTCTGCGTCAGTTCGTCGAAAGTCGCGTTGGCGGGAACGCCGGCGGCTGCAATGCCTTTAACCTTTGTCAGGAAACTTTCGCAGGCCGCCTTCAGCGCCGAGGTGGCGCTCTCCGCGTCGGCGTACACATCCTGAAGGGCTTTCAGCGATGGATAGTAAGTACCCGCCCACGAGAACCAGTCGTTACCGGCGACGTAGCCGGCGGCAACATCGAATTCGGGATAGTAGGTCGCCTTCATGATGATGCGGGTGGCGCTGCCGTACACCTGATCGGTGGCGGCCATCGTGTTCTCGATCACGTAGGCGATTCGGGCGGGATCGGAGGCGTCTCCCGGGGTCTTCCACGTGTAGGTAAAGGGAAGAACCGGTGCGTAAGTGTCGGGGTCGATCTTGGTGTACTCAAGACCTTTGGCGTATCCCAGAACGGGATCTTTGTAGAAGTTCGGGTCTTTCGTGTAGAAGTTCTTGGCGTAACCGTTCAGATTACTGGTGTGAGCCACGTCGATCAGCGTCTTTTCCGCGAAGGGATAGTAGGTCGTGTTCACGGCGTCCACCGTCCATTCGGTCAGCGCGACGGCGGCGTTGTCCGGCGCGGTGATCTTGGTGGGGTTTGCCGTGACGACCAATTTGGCGGCGAGGCGTTCGAGACTTACATCCAGACGGTCGGCTTCGGCGGCAGCCCGGGCACTCTGCTCCGTACCCGTGCCGGTGCCGGTCACGATCTTGATCTTGCCGTTGATCGCCACGTAGGGTTCGAGGATCTTGGCGCCGGTGTTCATGCCCGCGTCGCTGCGCGAGGTGATCATGGCGAAACCTTTGGTGCTCACGATGTCGGCCGTGGTAGTCTTCGCGATCGCCGCATTGAAGGTGCCGAACGTACTGGAGGAGGTCAGGCCGGTAATCGCCTTCAACAGTTCGTCGCCCGGATTGGCGATCACCACCAGGTTCTTCGAAGCGTCGGAAATCTTTACCGCTTTCGGCTTTTTGTCCGTGTAGCCAACACCCGGATCGGTCGCGTCGATCTCATTGTAATAGAGGGTGCTGCCGGGAACGGCCACCACGTTGCCCGCCTCGGTGAACGTGATCAGGTAGAGCTTTTTGAGAGTGCTTTCCGCCGGAAGGCCGTCGTTCTCCGAACTCGCGCGGGTCTGCGAGCGGGCATCCACCCGGATCGACAGGTAGGCCATGCCGGTGCTCCCCGGATTCGGTGCTTCGCCGCCGTTCTCTTTCGAGCAGGAGGCGAAGATCATCGCTACCAAAGCAGCGCTCGTTAACAAAATTTGTTTCATGTTGTAAAAATTTTAAAAGTTAAAAAAAATAGAAGTGTTTATTACGGTTTACTCCAGTTGTTTTCAGGGGGGAGCGTTATCGCGGCGACGTGTCTTTGTCCGTCTTAACCGTCGCAAAAGTAGACCCGGCGACAGTGCGAGTGAAACAAAGTCTATCTGATTTTCGAAAAGCACTTTCCGAAAATCGAAAAACCGCCTTGCCGTGGTTAAAGAAAACGTGTTTATTGGGTTGACTCGATGGCATTGTCGTACCGGTGCGTCTTTGTCTTCTACCGGTTATATTTGTCGCTGCAAAAGTATCCCCTTGCGGGGCGTGAAGCCAGCCATAAGCTGATACCGGCGGCGGCATATCGGACAAAAACAGGGCGGCGGGGCGGCTCGTTGTGGCACAAAATGCGGAAACCGCGAAGATCCGGCGGATGACGGCTCTGAAAAGGTCACGGCAACGAACGCGAAGAGGCAGCCGGACGGCTGCCTCTTCGCGTTCCATCGTTCCTTTGCCCGATGATCCTACAATGTCATGATGATTTCACGTTGACGGGTAAAGAACTCGGCCTGCTGTAATGCGTTGCTACCCGACATCAGTACCGACATGTACCGAGTCGCCTGCGACATTTTCATGAACTTATCGAGCACCTCCCCGTCCAACGAGCCGATGTATTGACGTTCGAGAATCTTTACCAGGCCAAGATTGAAATCTTTCGACCTGTAAAGCAAGTATTCGGCCTCGACACAGGTATGCGACAGATAAAAGAACATCCTGTTGCCGGTGACGGGAAATGCGCCGGTCAGCGTCACATTTTCCAGATAGTCCGCCAGCATCAGCAGTTCGTCGCGCAGCAACGTCGTCTCGTCGTCAGTAAGCATTCCGATAGACCGGAAATACACGATCTCACCGACCAGGTTTTCGATCATGCGGCTGTCGTGGATGGAGTGCATTTCAGGTATCTTGTGCAAACACTGTACGTATTCCAGGTCCAGTTTACGCATACGCTCCGGAATGTGTGCCTCGTAAAAAGGGATGGCCTCTTCGGGAGAATTCTTGTAGCGCCACTTCATGGTAAAGAACCGCGTTAAAGGCTCGCTCCGAACGTATAGTCCGCGGGGCAGAGCGTTTACCACTTCGATCGCCATTCCGTCCGGATCGCGGGCCACTATCTCCAAATCGCGGTTGTGCTGTTCCAGGATCACGTAATCCTCCTCCTGCGGATCGAGATATTCCACCATTTTGAAACGAAACGGCCTGATCTTGCTCTGGTTAGCATAGGCGATGTTGTCGAGCGAGATGTTCCAGGCCCCGGCGATCTGTATCATCTCTTCGGAAGAAAAATAAACATCCTTGCGCAGCCGACGGTAAGCGCTCTCCCTTTCCAGATGGAGGACATTCATCAGTGCGCTCACCAAATCGGGCTTATGCGGATAGCGCTCTTCCAACACAGCCAAAAAATTATCATACAACTGTCCCATGTTCGTGAACCTGATTAAATACCATGGTGCAAATTTGCAAAAATAGCGATTACTTTGAATATCGGTAAGCGCTGTATGGCAAAAATCTCCGTTCCCGGATTTTATGGGTGTAGAAAGCGCTATTCCACTTGCAAGTGTGTGTTGCGATTTAAAGAGAACCTGCACTTATCGGTGGCCGCTTACCGAACTTCGAAAGCGACTTCGTCAAAAAACGTGTATGCCTTTGGCCCGATTGCCTTTTGTGTCCCACAGGGAGAGGGGGGGCGACAGCTTACAACTGAACCGGGCGACCTGCCCGTTGACAGTTACCCGTCCCAAAATTGGGACGATTCCATTTTTTTCCTTACCTTTGGCGGCGTAGAAAAGCACTTTGAAGGTGTTGCGCATAACTCAATGTTTTTGGCGGAAAATTAATTGTCATTGAGTTGCCGGACGCTATGCAAAACAACGTAAATACCTGCCCAAGAGTCTGTCGCGAAAAAAAGTTGCGCTTCGCCTCGGGTTATGATTTGGGAACGGATCGCCTGCGTTATTCTGTCTAAATCGTGCTTTTCACACTAAACAAAAGTAAAGCAAAGTAAAGCGTATCAAATTGACGGTCAGTCGAATTAATCAATTCTACTACGATCCGTCTTAACTGTACGCCTTTTGCCGTAAAAACATGAAAAATGTCGGATAACACTATCCTTTCGCGCCTCGACGGCATCAAGGTCAAATACGAGGAGATCGGTCAGCAAATGACCGACCCGGCCATCATTGCCGATATGAAGAAATTCGTCGCGCTCAATAAGGAGTACAAGGAGTTGGGCCCGATCGTCGAGGCGAGCGAACGCTACCGCACCTTGTCGAGAAACCTTGAACAGGCCAAGGATATTCTACAGAACGAGAAGGACGAAGAGATGCGCGAAATGGCCAAGGAGGAGGTCGATCAGATCGAACCCGCTCTGGTCGACCTGGAGGAAAATATAAAACTGCTTCTCATCCCCGCCGACCTTCAGGACAGTAAGAACGCGATCATCGAGATCCGTGGCGGCACGGGTGGCGACGAAGCGGCCATCTTTGCCGGCGACCTGTTCCGGATGTACGTGAAATACCTCGACAAACGGGGTTGGCGCTACGAAATCAACTCGATGAGCGAAGGCAGTTCGGGAGGCTATAAAGAGGTGGTAATGAAAGTGACCGCCGACGGGGCTTACGGCGTGCTGAAATATGAATCGGGGGTACACCGCGTGCAGCGTGTGCCGCAGACCGAAACCCAGGGCCGTGTCCACACTTCGGCCGCTTCGGTGGCGGTGTTGCCCGAAGCCGACGAATTCGACATCGACCTAAAGATGGAGGACATCCGCAAGGATACTTTCTGTGCCTCGGGCCCCGGCGGTCAGTCGGTCAACACGACCTATTCGGCCATCCGCCTGACCCACATCCCGACGGGGATCGTTGTGCAGTGTCAGGATCA
>JAITVB010000256.1 GCA_031286025.1 Rikenellaceae bacterium | reverse complement strand
CTGCGTGCGGTCGAGCGTCTCGATCGGGGTCAGATCGGTTTCGACCACCAACACCCGATTCAGGAAACGGTCAGGGGTGTCAAAACCCCACGCTTCAGACTCGTAAACCGCCGACGCCCGCACCACACGGCCCACCGTGCGTGCAACCTCGGCCTCGGCCTGCGCCATCAGGGCCGCCCGGTCGCCCAGGTTTCCACCCAACAACAATACGATGCGCCCCATAATATAATGGTCAGCCTCGGTTTTTCTGCATTTTCCGGTTTTGGCCCGGAGCGTTCTGCTTGTGGTAACCGTTTTTACCGTTCTTCCCGTTTTTGTATTGTTGGCGTTGCGGTTGGGACGGACGGAAATCGCTCTTCGAGTGGTCAAGGATGTCGTCGCCCACTGCAATCCGGCCTGCCGACAACTGGCGGATGTCGTTGATCACCGTCTCGTTGTTGGGATACTCAAGGTTGTACTCGTGCGACTTGTTGCGCATATATTTGGCGATGTTGGCGACGATCGCCTGTCGGTCTTCCTCGTTTTCGAGTCCGGGCAGGTTACGGATCATCGTTTCGATGTTTTTGCCGTAATGCTTGAATGTGATCTTGCGATCCGGATACTTCAGCCGTTCGGGGTGCGGTGCCACCGAGTCGGGCGAGGGTTTCGGATAGGGCGAATCGACGTCGAGCCGGAAGTCCGAAATGATGAACAGGTGATCCCAGAGTTTGTGTTTCAGGTCGTCCGTGTCGCGCAGATGGGTGTTGATGTTGCCCATCACTTCGACCACCACGCGGGCCTGGCCGTTGCGCAGGTCGCGGTCACGGATCGACATCAGGTAGTTGACCATCTTCAGGATGTTGCGTCCATACTCCGGCAGGTTCAGCTTCCCTCGTTCGAAGTTGTAATTTTTATTCATTCGGCTGTATTTGTATAAATCTCAGGCACACTTTATGTGGCGGAAAATCCGCCGAATTTTTCAGTGAAGAAGAAGTGTGCTTATACTCAAAATGTTGACAAAAAAAACGAATGCCGACGGGTAAGAAAGGGGAAAGATATCCTCGCGGGCCAATCCGTATATTTGCTGCAAATATAGATAAAAAAACGCGCGCAGAGCAACAGGCCATCGGGAATTTCGATTTTTTTATATGTTCGTCAATTTTCGCATCCCCATGTCCTTTGCGTGGTTGCTTGTTCAGGCACTGAAAACGCCGTCGGCATTTTACCCGGATAAGGAATAAAGAGAGGGATATACATTGTGGCATATCCCTCTCTTACAATTCGGGAGCCGGTTAGTAAAACAACCAATCCACATTTTCCTTTTGGGAGCCGGAGATCAAGCCGGCGTCGCGACGGGCGATCTTCTCGCCGCCGTCGGCAAATCCAAGCACCAACGCCAAGCCGCGCCCCAATGAAAGGGTGTGTGTCCCGGCCGGATAAGAGAACGTATGAACATTGATCCCCGGCGATCCGCCCGGCATCCCCGGTAGCTTGACCGCATTGGCGATCTGGATCTCAGCCTGCCCGAAGTCGTTGGCCGAAGCGTCGGTTTCGAGCACCGGTGCACGCAGATAATCGGCGCGTTCGGAGGTAAAGTAACCCACGACCACCTGTACCGGCTTGTCGCAGGTAAAAACGATCTGCGTCCCGTTACGCATCTGGTCGCGCCCGTCGACCTGCACGGCCGAAAGGTCTTTGAGTTCGGCGGCAATCTCTTCGACCACATTCGGACGGTCGGCAAACAGTTTTGCCCCGGCAGCCAACGTCACCTGTCTGGCATCTCCGCTGAGCGTCACTTTCACCGGGATAAGCGCAACAGGTGCTTGCCCGGCATCCTCGCCGGACGATTTCAGGAAGGCGATGTTTTTTCGGAATGTGACCAACTCGTCTTCGTAGAGGGGTAGCATCTCGGCCCAGGTCTTATATTTGCCGCCGTTGCTCCCAATCGGGATACGGCGCTGTTGGGTCTGCATGCTGTTGGCGTGACGATAGGCACCCCGGGTCAGGTCGACCAGTTTCCGATAATGGACCAGGCTCTGGTCAAGGTGTACCGTAGCCGAGTCGAGCAGCGCAATGTCCTTCGCATAGTTATATTCAAGCACCAACATCGCCGCCTTGACCTTTTCCGAAAAATACCGGGCAAAAGTCTGAAAGCAATAGGCGTCATTACGCAGGCGGGCAAACTCGTCCTTGTTTTTCTTCACCCCGGGGACGGCTTTTTCGATCTCTTCGACCGCCAAACGACCATGTTCGACGGCTTCTGCGATCAGTTGCGGCGGGGTTTCTCCTTCGTGGGGCTCCTTGTTCCATTCCTTTTCGGCCCACATCTGCAGGCGTTCGCCCGGAGGGCCGGCCGACGAGTGGAAGTCGGCATAGACCGTCCACTTCGCGGGATTGACCAACTGGCTCATGAACATGCCGAGCAGCATCGTCTGGCGGTTGCCCTCGGTGATGCCGAACTTGCGCAACAACTTCGGGGAAATTTCGCCCATTTGGTCGTAGCTGTTCATGATATGCCCGCCCGTTTCTCCGGAAGAGCCGTACATGTCGGCCAGGCGGTCGGACCAATAGGCAACTTCTTGCCCTCGGTCGCGCTCACATTTCCAGGCATAGCGTGCCCAAGCGGCATACCAGATCCAGTCGCGGTCGATTTCCAACAGGCGTTCGCCGCCGGCCACACTGTCGGCCGAGTAAGGCCACTCCCAATAGTTGGCCTGCGGGAAAAGATGGAGACCGTTGGCCCCGTGGATCTCGTGCATTGCCCGCACGGCTTTCTGCACGAACTCGGGCGACCCCCAACGGAAAGGCTCAAGGTTGGCCAGGATATGAACGTTCTCGATATGTACCGACCCCAACGCGCTCAACCCCCGGTGGGTTTCGGCCCAACGGCCGCCGGGTTGGTAGGTGGTGAGCGATTCGCCGTTGTACTTGTTCATCGTATAGAGGTTCTTGTAAATGGGTAGCGCGGCGTCCATCACCATTTTGGGATCGGTGTCGTGGGCACGCACGATGATCGGCGGCTCGTCGGTGCGGCCCAACGCTTTCAGGCCGTCCTGCACGCCGGGGATGATCGTTTTCGTCAGCCAGTCCACATCGTCTTGGTAGGTGTCCATCGCTTCGCCCAACGTAAGCAGCAGCCCTACGTTGGGGTATCTTTCGACAAAAGCGGCGATCGACTTGCGGGTGTAGTCGGCAATCAGCGGGATGATCGGTCGGCTACGTTCCTGGGTTCTGATACCGTAATGCTCGGCAAAGGGCTTTGAAACGAGAACGTTATAAAACATCTGGATTACAAAGATACCGCGTTTGTTGGCCTCTTCGGTCAGAAAACCGTACATTTCCTCGTTCTTTCTGAACGTTTCGTCATCGACCTCCACGGCAAAGGGATAATCGTCGAGTTTCACCAACGACGCGAACGGGTGGCCGTTCCACAGGTAGAGCGAGTTCATCCGGTTGTCGACCAACATGTCGAGGTATTTCACCCAGAGTTCTTTGTCGTAAAACCACGGGAACTCCTCGGGGGTGTAGGGATATTCGTACACCGTGCGGCCGGGCAGGTAATAGGTTTTTTGCACACCGATGCAGGCGCCGCGGAGCACCATTTCAGGGGCGTCCGTGAAATCGATCGCGGCAGGCAGTTTCTTGTCGGCAGCCAACCTGTCGCACAACTCGATGCAGCCGTAGAGGGCGCCCGAAGGATCGTTCCCGGCGACGAACAATTTTTGTCCGGCACTCTTGATCGAAAAACCTTCCCTGGCCGTCGAAGGTACGAAGGTCACCCCGGCGGCCGAAGCGGCGGCCGAGAAAGCGGTGTCGGCGGCGGTACCGATCACGATGCGCAGGTCTTTGTCGTTGCCCTGGTCGACATCGAACACCTGGTAGCCGGCCGCTGTAAGCGCCGCGCGGAGTTTCGCGGCACCGAACAATTCGCGTTCGGAAGCGTCGCCCGAGGTAAGAATGATTGCGTTTTTTCCTGCGGAACAGGATGCCACGGTTGCGGCCAACAACAGAAATGTTACGATCCGGATCACACCTTTCATTTTCTGCGTAAGTTATTTGATGTTCAACAGGAATCGGAAAGCAGGTTCGAGGCCGGCGGCTTCCTTGATTTTATCGGACACCGTCGGGCCGTTGTTTACGAAAGCGACGTTCGGACCATTGGCGTTCTGGAGAAATTTTTCGGTCGGGCACCAATTGTCGCGTACGGTCATGTAGGCAGAACCTTCGTCGGCATAGTACCAGAACCAGTGGTTCGGATCATGGGTGTAGGCCGGCACGTAGATCTCCTCGGCACGGTTTTCGATCACCCGGGTGCCGGGTTGGGCCGAGAGGGTGTAGACCGCCGCCACGTCATACATGTGTTTGGCATAGTGGTGGATGTAGTTGGCCTGCACGGTGTTGTTACGCATCGCACCGACGAGTTTCGTCCAACCCCAACCGAGGCTGATGCCGCTGTAAGGCACTTCGCGAACCTCGTTGTGCTCGATCATCACCCCGCGTACGCAACCGGCCAGGATGCCGACCGCCCCCCAATCTTCGTTGCCCGTGTTGTCGACCAGGTTGTTGGCGATGCGGCCGTCGCGGGTCACATGGCGCAGGTCGGTCGGATCGTACACCAAATGGGCTTCGAAAGGCTGTGGCGATACCACCCCATACTGGATGGCGTTTCCGGCAATATCCCGGAAAAGGTTTCCCTCGATGTTGCCGCCGGCCACGCCCCAATCGTAATCCAAGCCGGCCGAGCCCATGTGCTCGAAGCGGCAACGCTCGAACGATACGTTTTCGGCGCCGCTCACCGCCACACCGCCCGGCGGACGTCCGTGCCAGGCCTGGTTTTCGAGGCCGGCTTTTTCAGGCGTACCCGGTTTGGGCAATTTATAGGCGTCCGACAGGAACATCCCCGCCTGGAGGCAGACGTGTCCTGCCTGCGAAGGGCGCAGCCAGGTGGTGTGGGCAAATTTCATCCCGCTCACCGTCACGTTGCGCACCGGGTTGTCGAGCGTGCCTTCGATCGTCATTACCGTTTCAAGCGCGGGGGCGATCACCCCGGCCTTGGTCATATCCTGGCCCGGAAGCGGGTAATAATAGACTTGTTGAACGCCCTCGTCGTAGAACCATTCGCCCGGTTCGTCGAGCAGGCACATCGCGTTCGAGAGATAATAGGCCGAGTTGCCCCCCTTGCGGATCACGGGTTGGGGCCAGGGGTGTTCGAATTCGAGGCGGCTTTCGGGCTCGTAGAACGTCACCCGGGCGCTGTCGCCCTGCACGTCGATCCGCCGGATGCGCAGGTGGGCGACGGCCCACATCTGGTGGATCGTCATTTCCATCGGCGCGGGACAGCCGCTCGTGCGCCAGGACTCGGGAGCGGGGATCCAGATTTCGCGCTTGGCCTTGCTCCACGAGAGGATGCGGTTCATCGCCCCGGGGGCGTTGTCGCGGGCGCGGATGGCTTTTTCGTCGTTCACATAAAGTTGGCGGAAATCGAAATGGCGGCCCGATCTTTTCGGTGCAGGAGCGACCCACACCTTGCCCTGGGCCGCTTTCGGCAGACCGGCGATGTTGCCTTTCGCGCGTTGCCACCCCGTAACGGCGATCCCGCCGCTGAGTACGGGCAATTCGCCCTCGGCCGCGCGGATCACCGTCGGCGAAGCGGGCGTACCCGAATCCTCGGCCCGGATAAAGACCGGTTCTGCCAATACATGGTTTCCGCCCTGGACGTAGATGAAAACGCCCTCTTTGACCGACGGGTCGTTCAGCCGGCGCAGTTCGCGGCCCTGGCGCAGGGCGGCGTTGATCGTCAGTTTGGGCTGCGCTTTCGTTCCCGGCGCATCGTCCGCCCCGGCGGGGGAAACCCAGATTTCGACCGCCACGGTCGGCGACGCAGCCAACAGGGCTAACAGCAGTCCTCCGAAAATACCTTTTTTCATCACTGTTTCACATTAAATTGGAACGTTACAGAGCCTCTGTGGAGCCCGGTCGAGCGTTGCGGCATCGACGAAGGGCCGATCAGGTCGGTGGCGTTAACCTTGTTGCGTACGCCGGGGATCACGTCGAGCACGGCAATGCCCGTCTGCGGCAGCGTATAGAGCAGCACGTCACGGCCATCGCGCGGGGTATAGACACCTAAGTAAGAGCCGGCGGAGCCGGCATTACCCAACGTGATCTCGCCTTCCGAAGTGGCGAAGGTCGCCCAACGCCAATCGTTGAAGTAGCCTTTGAATTCGGGATAGATCCACGATTCACCCGGAATCGGGTCGTTGTAGGTGTTGTCCCACACGCCGAGGGTGGTGCCGTGCGTGCGGTTCTGCCACGAGCGGTAGGGTCCCTTGCCCAACCAACGGACGGCCTGCACCTGAGGTTCGGGATAGTCGAAGCAGACACCCATCAGTTCGACCACGCCGTCATAGCGGTAAGCATAATCCAAACGCACCTCGCCTTCGGGCGTGATCGTCCAGAGCACTTTTTCGAGGGCGCCGAAATAGGAGACCTCGACCACGATGTTGCCCGCTTCGGCGCGTTGGGCGAGGGCGCGGAATTCGCACACCGGGCCGATCAGTCCGCCGTAGCCCACGGCTTCGGTGATTTCAGTGTAGATGCGATCGACGCCTTTCGGAGCCGAAGTGTTGGTGTCGCCGTCGAGGGTGCGGTTGGCGCGGCGAGCGACGATAAAGCGCGGGCCGTTGGTAAACGAAATCGGCTCATTGCCCACGCGTACGCCCGACAACCGGCCGTTCTCCTTACTGAAGGCGAGGGTCGTCGTACCGGCCGTAACGATGATCTCTTTCCCCGTTTCCGACGCCGACACCTTGCCCGGAGCATTCTTTACAATAAACGGCTCGGCGGCTTTCAGCGGCCAACTCCACGTCCAGAGGGTTTCGCCCGAGGGCGATTGGGCGGTCAGGTTCATCGCGTCGAACGATTCCCAACGGCCGGGTAGCGTGAACGAAAGTTTGCCCGCGTTATGCGGAGCCACATCCGGGCCCTTGGTCTTGATGATGCCCGACGAAGCCGCGACCGGTTGCGAACGGAGGTTGCCCGGCGCTGAGAAACGCACAAACTCCAACTGGAACTCGCATTGGTTGAGGTTCGTAAAGTCATAGCGGTTTTCGACGGCAAATTCCCCGTTGAAACCGACGGGCAACTCGACCGGCGTCGTCACCACGACGGGCGACCACACCTCTTTCACCGTAAAGAAACTGCCTTCCTTTTCGTGGTGCGGGCCCACAATGCCGTCGGCGGCGTAGTTGGTGTAACAGTCGAGACGTCCACCCTGATCGGTGCGCACCACACCCTGGTCGGCGAAGTCCCACAGGTAACCGCCGGCAAAACGCGGATGTTGGCGCATCAGTTCCCAATAGTCGTACAGCCCTCCGCCGTGACCGCCGTCATAGAGGCCATGGAGGAATTCGGTCGGCAGGAAAATATTCTCGCCGCGCAGATATTCCTGCGTTTCGCCATAGGAACGGTAGTGCATCGTTTCGACGCCGTTGAGCAAGCGCTGCGGGTGGAGGACGACGCGTTTCTGCGGGTCGTAAATATCGAAATCGTTATCGAGGTCGGTGTTCCAACCCCCTTCGTTGCCGTTGTCCCAAAAGATGATGCTCGGGTGGTTGACGTCGCGTTTCACTAATTCGGCCACCAGTTTGCGGCCCACCTGGGTGTCGTATCTGCCATGCCAACCGGTCAGTTCGTCGAGGACGTACAGCCCAAGTTCGTCGCACGCGTCGAGGAACTCCGGATCGGGTGGGTAGTGCGACATCCGCACCGAGTTCATATTCATCTCACGCATCAGGCGCACGTCTTCGTAGTTGAGTTCCTTGTTCAGCGTCCGCCCCGATTCGGGCCAGAAACTGTGGCGGTTGATCCCCTTGAGGATCACGCGGGTGCCGTTGACATAGACGCCGTCGCCGCGGCGCACTTCGATCGTGCGGAATCCCGTGCGTTCGTTGACCGAGTGCAGCACGCGGTCGCCGTCCATCAGGTCGATCTTTACATTGTAGAGGTTCGGCGTTTCGGCCGTCCAGAGTTTTACCCCCGAAAAAGTGCCGGTCGCGATCGCCTTGTCGCCGCCCGCCGGGAAGTCACCGGTAATCGGGCGGCCGACCGCCTTGCCGTCGGCGTCGGTCAGCGCGACCCGCACCGTATAATTCCTGGCTGCGCCCGAAGCGGCATGGATCTCCGCCAGGAACGAACCGTCGGCTTTGGCGTCGATCGCCGTCCAGTCGATGAAGACAGCCGGCAGCGATTCTAAGAAAACCGGACGGAAAATACCGCCGAAGTTCCAATAGTCGGCGCGGCGTTCAGCCATATTGACGTTCGTGTTGTCCGACTCTTTCTTGACGTTGACTTCGAGCACATTCGTTTCGCCGTATTTCAGCAAAGGCGAAATGTCATATTTAAATCGGTAGAATGCGCCCTGGTGTACCGATCCGGCCGAGGTACCGTTGACCGTCACCCGGGCGTCGGTCATCACCCCGTCGAAGACGATCCGCACCCGACGGCCTTGCCACTCGGCAGGCACCGTAAATTCATATTTGTAGCGGCCTTCTTCTTTCGTAATGCCCGGAGCGGTCGCCCGACCGTAATAGACGTTGCCGTAGGTGTAGCCGCCAAAGCCTTGTTGTTCCCAACACGAGGGCACTTTGATCTTGGTCCACTCGCCGCTGTTCCGTCCTTCGGTGCAAAAAAAATCCCACTCCACGGCATCGTCAAAGCCCCGGCCCGAGAGGTATCGGATCTGGGTCTGGGTCTGCGCCCAAAGTGCAGGTATGGCGCACCACAGCGCCAACCACAACATAGTCAATCGTTTTTTCATATTTGGCAGGTATTTTAAGATTGTCCGAATCGAGAGGGGGGAGTTGGCGATAAATATAGGGATTTTTTGAGAAACTATCGAGATCCCTTTCGTTTTTTTTCGGGCAGGGGCAGAAACGACGGACCGGTTTCTATTTCTCGACCGTCACTACATCATGACTTCCTTCGGCTGCCGTTCAAAGAAAGCGACCAAAAAACCAAAACCCCGAAAAGAATTTTTGCCACTTTATTTACAAGGGGCGAAGAAAAAACCTTTAGGCCGTTGCGACAATAAACAACAAGGGCCGGCCTGATCGGCCGGCCCTTGTTGTTTATTGCACCGGGTGTTTACCCCAAGTACGATTTGAGGAGCTTGCTGCGGGTACTGTGGCGGAGGCGGCGAATAGCCTTCTCCTTGATCTGGCGTACGCGTTCGCGCGTCAGGCCGAAGTTTTCACCGATCTCCTCAAGCGTCATTTCAGAGCAACCGATACCGAAGAAATAACGGATGATGTCGCGTTCGCGATCGGTCAGCGTCGAAAGCGCCCGATCGACTTCGGTCGAAAGCGATTCGTTGATCAGACCGCGGTCGGCATTGGGCGAATCGGCATTGACCAACACATCGAGCAGGCTGTTGTCTTCGCCGTCGGCAAACGGTGCGTCGACCGACACGTGGCGGCCTGAAACACGCAGCGTATCGGCCACCTTCTCCTTCGGCAGGTCGAGCTCGATCGCCAATTCCTCGGGCGAGGGTGTGCGTTCGTGTTCCTGTTCGAAACGGGCGAAAGCCTTGTTGATCTTGTTCAGCGATCCCACCTGGTTCAACGGCAGGCGCACGATGCGCGACTGCTCGGCCAAGGCCTGCAGAATCGACTGGCGAATCCACCAAACCGCATAGGAGATAAACTTGAACCCTCGGGTTTCATCGAATTTCTCGGCGGCCTTGATCAGGCCCAGATTACCTTCGTTGATCAGGTCGGGCAGGCTGAGTCCCTGATTCTGATACTGTTTGGCGACAGACACCACAAACCGCAGGTTGGCCCGGGTCAATTTCTCAAGCGCATCCTGGTCGCCCTTTTTGATGCGTTGGGCGAGCTCCACCTCTTCTTCCACCGTGATCAAGTCTTCCTTACCGATCTCCTGCAAGTACTTGTCCAACGATGCGCTCTCGCGGTTGGTAATGGACTTGGTAATCTTTAACTGTCTCATTTATTTTATGTTATGCCGTTGCTCTATGGCAGGCGGGTTACCGGCTGAGCGAGTAGTTGACGATGCGTCCATCGGGATAGACCCCTTCGATCAATTCGACCTGCGTGGTGACCTTGGCCAAGTCGCTCACCGTCCGGATCGGTTTTTCGTTGATGGCAGTGATGATATACCCCGCCTTCACTCGTGCTTTGTCCAGAATTCCGCCCTCGGTCACGCGCATCACCTGAATCCCG
>JAITVB010000167.1 GCA_031286025.1 Rikenellaceae bacterium | reverse complement strand
GTGCCTTTCGAGAATTCGATCACCTTGAACGGAAGGGTTTCGCCTACTTTAGCGGTCGTACCGTCTTCCTTGGTGAGCTGACGAATGGTCACGAAACCTTCAACGCCCTGCGGCAGCGATACCACGGCGCCCTTGTCGTTCAGTTCGAGGATCGTCCCTTCGTGGATCGAATCGGGGGTAAAGAAGCCTTCGAGTTCGTTCCATGGATTTTCTTCCAACTGCTTGTGGCCGAGGCTCAGGCGGCGGTTATCCTTGTCGATTTCGAGTACGAATACATCGATGTTGGCGCCGATGTGGGTGAATTCCGACGGGTGTTTGATCTTTTTCGTCCAACTCAGGTCCGAAATGTGGATCAGGCCGTCGACGCCCTCTTCGATCTCAACGAACACACCGAAGTTGGTGAAGTTGCGTACGCGGGCGCTGTGCTTGCTGCCCACCTGGTAGCGGGTTTCGATGTCTTTCCACGGATCGGGGGTGAGTTGTTTGATGCCGAGCGACATTTTGCGCTCTTCGCGGTCGAGGGTGAGGATCATGGCTTCGATCTGGTCGCCCACTTTCAGAAAATCCTGAGCCGAGCGCAGGTGCTGCGACCACGACATTTCCGACACGTGGATGAGCCCTTCGACGCCCGGCGCGATTTCTACGAACGCACCGTAGTCGGCCATAACCACTACGCGGCCCTTGACTTTGTCGCCCACTTTGAGGCCTTCGCTCAGGGCGTCCCACGGGTGTGCCGAGAGTTGTTTCAGCCCCAGGGCGATGCGCTTCTTGGCATCGTCGAAGTCGAGGATAACAACGTTGAGTTTTTCGTCCAACGAGAGGACTTCTTCGGGGTGGTTTACGCGGCCCCAACTCAGGTCGGTGATGTGGATCAGGCCGTCTACGCCGCCCAGGTCGATAAACACACCGTAGGAGGTGATGTTCTTGACCGTCCCTTCGAGGATCTGGCCTTTTTCGAGTTTCGAGATGATTTCGCTCTTCTGCTGTTCGAGTTCGGCCTCGATCAGCGCCTTGTGCGATACCACCACGTTGCGGAATTCCTGGTTGATCTTCACCACCTTGAATTCCATTGTTTTGCCTACATATATATCGTAGTCTCGGATCGGTTTCACGTCGATCTGCGAACCGGGCAGGAAGGCTTCGATGCCGAATACGTCGACGATCATGCCGCCCTTGGTGCGACACTTGATGTAAACTTTGATGATTTCGTCCTTTTCGAGCGCTTCGTTCACGCGGTCCCACGAGCGGAGTTGGCGGGCTTTCTTGTGCGAGAGCAGCAGTTGGCCTTTCTTGTCTTCGGCGCTTTCGACGTAAACCTCCACCTTTTCGCCGATAGCGAGCTCGGGGTGGTAGCGGAATTCGGCCACGGCGATCACGCCGTCCGATTTGTAGCCGATGTTGACCACGACTTCGCGTTTGTTGATGCCAATCACGGTGCCTTCCACCGCTTCGCCTACCTGGATCTTCGAGAGGGTCTGGTCATACTTGTCGGTAATCGTCTCTTTGGACTCCGTGTAAAGGTCCAGATCGTTTTCGAAGGCGTTCCAGTCGAAGCTTTCGATCGGGGCCGAGGCGTTCTTTGCAACCGCCTTTTCTTCGTTTTCGTTTGACATTGTTGGTCGTTTTTGGTACTGAATAAGTTAGACATTATTTGTAGAGTGCTTCAAAGAGCGGGGCAAAGGTAACGCTTTTTTTTGATTTTCAAACGCTTTTCACGCTTTTTGCTGCGGTATTTCAAGACGTTTTTAGGTACATCGGGCGATGCCACTTTCGGGGATTATGCGTATCTTGCCGCTGTAACTCACGCACAACGCACTCAATTGATACCGTAAAAGTCATTTGTGAAAACACCGGCAAGAGCCTCTTTGCGGAGATGGGCAAGAACCTCCGGGAGGTGCTCAACATGCTGTCGTTCAATAATCGGCAGCCTTTTTTGGCGGCTTATGTCAACAACACGCTTCGGGAGTTGGGCTACCGCGTGTTCAGTCCCGTTTCGATCCGCTTCATCGACATCACCCATTTTGAGGGGATGCGGGTTTACCAACGCACGCTCTTTTTTGTGCTCAATAAAGCGGTCGTCGACCTCTTTCCCGGCCACGCCCTCAAGATAAAACACTCTGTTGCAAAGGGATTTTACTGTGAGGTCGAGGGGATGGAGAATTTACCTGCCGAGTCGATCGAGCGGATCAAGGCCCGGATGCAGGAACTGATCGTTCAGAATATTCCGATCGTCGGCCAACGGATACTGCGCGAGGAAGCCGAGGAACTTTACCGTCAGTTTGGTTTCGCGGATAAGATCTCGTTGATGGAAACCCGACCGCACCTTTATGTGAAGGTTGAAATCTTGGCCGACCTGCCTGGCTTCTTTTACGGGGCGTTGGCGCCTTCGACCGGGTTCATCCACCTATTTGACGTGCGCAAGTATTTCGACGGATTTTATTTGGCTGTTCCGCAGCGCACCGACCCGACGCGGCTCGAAAAGATGATTCCGCAGACCAAGATGTTCGATGTTTTTCACGAGTATAAGGATTGGGTCGACATCCTCGGTGTTTCGACCGTCGGAGCGCTCAATGAAAAGATCATCATAGGAAAGGCGGGCGAATTGATCAAAATTGCCGAATCGTTCCACGAAAAAAAACTGGGAAACATCGCCGACACGATCCATGAAAAGCACAATAAGGACGGCGTGA
>JAITVB010000166.1 GCA_031286025.1 Rikenellaceae bacterium | reverse complement strand
CGGTTGATTGTTTGCCAGATCTCCTCCCAACGGTCTAAATCGAACATTTTTTCATGATTAGGCGGTGATGCGTACTATCCTTTATTTGTTATATCGCATGGCGTCGATCGTCTTGAGCCGCGCAGCCCGGCGCGCCGGGACATAACCGGCGATCATCCCCGAGACGACCAACACCAGGGTCGAACTGACGACCACCCCGATGTCGAGTGTCGGGTTTTTGAAGATCACCATGTCGCTGTCGCTCGCGGCGGCTTGTTTTTCGAGCAGGAAGTTGATCCCCTCCATCACCCCGATGCCGAACAGCATGCCGACATAGCCGAAAAAGGCGGTGATCATCACCGATTCGAGCAGCACGAGCACCACCAACGAGGCGGGCGAAGCGCCCATCGACTTGCGGATGCCGAATTCCGAGGTGCGTTCCCGCACCGTCACCAACATGATGTTGCTCACTCCGACGATCCCCGCCAGGAGCGTCCCGAGGCCGATGATCCAAACGAACAGGTTGATCCCGTCGAAGATCATCATCGCCTGGAGGTATCCGCGCAGGTTGTTCGAGATGCGCACGGCCCATCTGTCGGTGGGGTCGAATGAACGTTGGGCGGCCAATGTGGCGCGCACACTTTCGTTGAATTGCACGTTGCTCTTTTCGTCGGGCAACCCGTCGACCAGAAACTGGATCTGTGAAACGGGTTTTTCGTTGGCGTAAAGGCTTTGCAGTGTGCTCGCCGGGGCAAAGATCGTCGGCCGGTTGCTCCGTGAGCCGCCTTTATAGCGCCCCACTACGGTATAGGTGACGTTGTCGATTACGATTTCGCGGCCGATCGGGCTTGCATCCTTGAAAAGCGATTCGGTCGTGTATTGCTCGATGATCAGCACTTTGCGGCGGTTGTCGATGTCGGTTTGGTTGATCATCCGGCCCTCTTCGAGGCGGAGGATTCCAATTTCGGTGTAATTGGCCTCGATGCCCGACAGGCTGACCGGCAGGTATTCCTTACCGTTGACGGCCGTTTTGCCCCCGCCCCTGGCGTTGAAGCGGCCGGTGATCTTGACGATGTTGTCTTCGTGCTTGTCTTGGAGCACCCCGACGTCTTCGCGTTCGAAAAAGATGTAGCGACCGTTGGGATGCCCCTTGTAAGGCTTGTCGGTCCGTGCGCCATAGACGGTCACCGAATTGAGCGACACATCGGAGAAGTTCGACATCACCCCGTTCTTGAGCCCGTTGCCGGCCCCAAGCAGGATGATCAGCATGAAAATGCCCCACGCCACGGAAAATCCCGTGAGCACCGTCCGCAACTTGTTGCGGCGTATCGTGGCGAATATTTCCTGGAAAAGTTCTCTCATCGGGCCGGGGAAAGGACGGGTTCAACAAGGGGGGGAGCGATCATGTCGGCCGATTCGGGTTTGCCGTTTCCTGTCGCTTCGATCTCGCCGATGATCCCGTCGCGAATGTGGATGATCTTGTCGGTCTGCATGGCCACTTCGCGTTCGTGGGTGACGAGGATTATCGTGATGCCCATCTCGCGATTCACCCCGCGCAGCAGGTCCATCACCTCCTGCGAGGTGACGCTGTCCAAGGCGCCCGTGGGTTCGTCGGCTAGCACGATCCGGGGATTGGTGATCAGCGCCCGGGCAATGGCCACGCGCTGTTTCTGTCCCCCCGACATTTCGTTGGGCATGTGGTCGGCCCAATCGCGCAGGCCGAGGCGTTCGAGGAAATCGAGCGCCATCGTGTTGCGCTTGCGCCGCGAAATCCCCTTATAGTAGAGCGGCAGGGCGACATTCTCCATCGCGTTTTTATAGTTGATCAGGTTGAACGACTGGAAGATGAAGCCGATCATCCGGTTGCGATAGTCGGCCGCCTGGGTTTCATTGAGGTGTTTGATCAGGGTACCGTCGAGGTAATAGTTGCCCGTTTCGTAGTCGTCGAGGATGCCCAGGATGTTGAGCAACGTCGATTTGCCCGACCCCGAAGCGCCCATGATCGAAACCATCTCGCCCGTATCGACCCGGAGGTTGACCCCTTTGAGCACGTGCAACGGCGCGCCGTTGAAATAAGTTTTGTTGATGTTTTCCAGTACGATCATAGTGTGTCTCCGTTGCCGTTCCGGGAGGCCCCGGAAAAATGTTATTTGTCGGAATTTTCGCAAAGATACTTTGATATTCTGTTATTGTAACGTACGTTTTAACGAAAAGTTACAGAGGTTCTTTAAATTTTCAGATGGTCGACGCATTTCCTTGCCGGGAAAATCGAAAATTTAAAAAACGCAAGAAAAAGAGCGGGGAGGTGGTTCGTTTGTTAAAAATAACTACCTTTGCAGGGGAATACGGAGATGATATCGGCTATCTCCCTGAGCATCAAAACATCCACTAACCAACCGGTGAAACGTATGGACGATGGTCCTGGTGAGAATCGCAGCAGTATCGTATCTGAATACCATTCCTTTCCTGTATGGTATCCGGCACGCGGGCAACGACCTGCGTGCGGAGTTGCTGTTATCTCCGCCCGCCGGTTGTGCCGAGGCGCTCAAAGCTGACGAGGCCGACATCGCCCTCCTTCCTTCGGCGGAAGTCCCGAATATTCCCGGAATCCATCTGATCGGCAATCACTGCATCGGCGCGGTCGACGCCGTGCGTACCGTCGTGCTGATGTCCGACGCTCCGATGGAAAAGATCCGGCGGATTTATCTCGATCCCCATTCGCGCACGTCAGCGGCCCTGGCCCGCATCCTGGCCGACGTATCCTGGAAAATCGCCCCCGAATGGATGACCATGGAGGACTTCGGCGGCGTGGGCAGCGATCCCGAAGGCGGCTATGTGCTGATCGGCGACAAGGTGTTCGGCTACGAAGGGCGGATGGCCCACACGTGGGACCTGTCGCACGAATGGCACGCAATGACCGGCCTGCCGTTTGCCTTTGCCGTGTGGGTGGCTCGCGACGGGGTCGATCCCGAGGCCGTTGCCGCACTCGAAACGGCGCTCGATTACGGTGTGGCCCACATTGCCGAAGCTGCCCGCGAAGACGATCGCGTCGACTATGACACGGCGGTCGATTACCTGACCCGTTGCATCGACTTTACGCTCGACGTCCCCAAGCGCCGCGCGCTCGAACTTTTCTGGAAAAAACACCGCGAAGACTCCGCCAAGATCAACCCCGGCTGAAGGATATAGAGGGAACGGGGGACGAGGGCCCGGCCCGCTTCCCCCTCCGCAGAACCCCGAGTGTCTTACCTGATTAATCAGCCGGAAAAATGATCACGATCTACCTCAAATCATACAACAAAATCGTCCGCAATGCGGACGTCAAACTCTTCGACGACCTGGGATTCGACGATATCCTGTGGATCGATCTCTTTTCGCCGTCGCCCAAGGAGCAGAAAGCGGTCGAAAGCTTCTTGGAAATCAACCTCCAAACCCGCCAACAGGTCGAAGAGATCGAAAGTACCTCGAAATATTCCGAAACGGAAAACACGATTGTCTGCAACTCGAATTTTTTTACCCCGGCCGACGACTCGTTTGCCGTCGAGCCCGTTTCGTTCATCGTGAGCGAGGGAGTGTTGGTGTCGGTGCGCAACGCCGAACTGCGGACGTTCAACGAATCGGCCAAGCGGTTGCAGATGAATTACCGCGCTTTCTCGACAGGCTACCATCTGCTCATCTCAATCCTTGAGGTGCGCATCGACTACGACGCCGACCTGGTCGAGGCCCTTGCCAAACAGGTCGCTACGCTGAGCAAACACATCACCATCACGGACAAGGTCGACCAGATGATCCTGCGCCAGATCAACCACCTGCAGGAAAACACGATGCTCTTGCGCGAGAATATTTTCGACCGTCAACGCATCCTGTCGGGCATCCTGCGCAGCGAACGGTTTCCGAATGACATCTACCCCCGTCTGAGCCTGATGATCAAGGATGTCAACTCGTTGATCAACCACGCCGATTTCAGTTTCGAACGATTGGATTACCTGCAGGATACGGCGCTCGGTCTGATCAACATCGAGCAGAACAACATCACCAAGGTTTTTACCATTGCAGCGGTGTTCTTTATGCCGCCTACGTTGGTGTCGAGCATTTACGGGATGAACTTCAAGTTTATGCCCGAGTTCGATTGGCAGTTGGGCTACCCGTATGCCCTCGGGCTGATGGCGCTGATCTCGATCGGGACCTACCTGTTCTGCCGTTGGAAGAAGCTTCTCTGAAACAGTTCATTGGCAAAGGCCCTGCAAATTCTGCGGGGCCTTTGTCCCGCTTTTGTTAAGGATACGAAAGTGGCGGAAATCGTTGCGTGCCCTGTCAGAATCGCTGCTCGCACCTGAATATTTCCGATTATTTTTGCCGGAGTTTTTAATTTTCTTTAATTTTGATCCGATGAATATGCCGGTTTTGCGTGACTGTAGACGTCAGGCTCAAAAGAAAAGTCCCCGATAATTGTAGAAAACACGGATTTTAATTGAATTTTACGGAAAATATGTGATTTCCAAGAAAAATAACTAAATTCGCAACGTATTTAGGGAGGTATTCCTGAATTGCCCACCGTCTTTTGAAAAGATACAAAACGTTAAAGATTCGGAGTTTTGCACCGATTCTGCGAAAACGGCAAGAGACATGGGAAAGGGGATAACGGCAAAAACGTTTGACCCTCTGTTTGTGTACGTGGGAATGCGCGTAACGAAGAAACTGAAATTTCACATATTAATTTAACTTTTTTCAATCATGAGAACAATTAAACTCGCAGTTGCGACAATCGTTGCCCTGGGTATTTCACTGGGCACCGCTTCCGCACAATCTGATCTGAAAGAGGTCAGGAAACAGATGAGCCAGGATTATTCGCACTGGTATCTCGGCGCTGAATTGGGTGTGCCGTTCATGTTCGGGGACATGAACTCGCTGTCGAAGGACAAAACCTATTGGGGCCTGCAGTACGGCGCTTTCGCAGGTTATCAGGTGACCCGCGGTTGGGGTCTCGAACTGGGCTTCAGCATGGGCGAAAACAAACTGGGGGCGCCGGGCTACGCCATGCACAACTACCTGGGCGTTGACGGCAACACCTATTACGGCACCGCTCCGGCCGGGATCGTTTCGCACCTCTATCAGGATGCCTATTCGAAGACTAAATTCACCAGCGTCGGCCTGCACTCGCCGTTCAACATGAATGCGCTGTTCGGCTATAAGAAAGGCGATCAGTTCCTGACCGTTCTCTTCGGCCCGGCCATCTACATGCAGCAATACAAAGCGTCGCTCTACCAGATGTCGAACGACACCAAGATCTCCGACGGCACTAGCGACGACGGTTGGGGTTTCGGTGCAGGCGCCGACCTGGGTCTCCGCTTCAACCTTGCCAAAGGCTTTGACATGCAGTTCAAATCGAGTATGAACTGGATCAACAACACCAACTTCGAAGGCATCGCCACCAACGACCATGAAAAGACCAACTTCCTGTGGAGCAACACTGTTTCCGCCATCTGGAAGATCGGCAAGAACAAGCCGGGCAACATCCTCTATGCTCCTTCGGCCAAGAGTATCCGCGACGCCGTCGCTGCAGCCTCCCAGGTTGACGAAGCCCGTCTGTTGGCTGCCGAAAAGGCTTTGCGAGACGCGCAGCAGATGGCCGCTGACGCTCAGGCCCGCGCCAATGCTGAAATCGCCCGTATGCGCGAACAGATGGCCAACCAGAAGCCGACCGTCGTGAAGGAAACCGAAGTTCTCCGGATCCCGAACATCCATTTCCCCGTAGGTGTTTCAAAGGTTGACACCAACCTCTATAAGAACGAATTGGCCAAGATCGTTTCGGTGCTCAAAAACAGCAGTGATTCGTTCGTGGTAACCGGTTATTGCGACCGTACCGGCAGCACCGCCCTCAACCAGAAGCTGTCGAAAGACCGTGCTCAGGCTGTTGTTGATTACCTGGTCAGCCAGGGTATCTCGGCCAACCGTCTGACTGCTGTCGGTGGTGGCGTTGACTCGGTGACCTCGGGCGCCAACCAGGTTTCGATTCTGGCCCGCCGCGTGGAAGTGACCAAATAATTTGGTTCGAGCCGCAAAAAAACGGGGCTGCCTGATCGGGTAGCCCCGTTTTTTTGCATGATGGGCGAAGCCAACAGGCGTGAAGGGTAACCTGTGCTTTTGACGGGGATGACTGCGGGAAGAAGCTTTCGATAGCTCTGAAAATCGAGCCTCCCACGGTGCCAAACGCGAAAAGTCCGGAAAAAGATATAACTTTGTTCGATTATGCGTATTTTGATCCAACGGGTTTCACAGGCGTCGGTTACTGTCGGCGCCCGCGAACAAGGGACGATCGGCCGTGGTCTGCTCGTGTTGGTGGGCATCGAAGAGGCCGACACGATGGAAGACGTCGAGTGGCTGAGCCAAAAGTTGGTCAAATTGCGTATTTTTGACGATGCGGCCGGGATGATGAACCTCGACGTGCGCGAGGTCGGGGGCGAGGTGTTGGTGGTGAGCCAGTTTACCCTTCACGCTCAGGTGCGCAAGGGTAACCGCCCGTCGTATATCCGCGCTGCACGGCCCGAACACGCGGTTCCGCTTTACGGGGCGTTTATCGCTGCCGTGAGTCGCGAGTTGGGGAGGGTGGTGCCGACGGGTGAGTTCGGCGCAATGATGGAGGTGGCGTTGGCCAACGATGGCCCCGTCACTATTTGGATCGATTCGAAAAACAAAGAATGATATGACGATCAAAGAGGCACAGGAACTGGTCGATGCGTGGATCGCCAGACACGGCGTGC
>JAITVB010000111.1 GCA_031286025.1 Rikenellaceae bacterium | reverse complement strand
AATGCAGTGCAAAACGCAGAAACTGGCACGGTTGCCAACTCGTTACCTCTACTGCTGAAAAAGCTCGCTTAATGCCTTTTATCCAAAAGGTTATCTCAATAAGGTAATTTTGTAAATTAAACTCTTAATGTAGTTGATTTTTTATTAAGGGGGGGCTTCGTTTTCCCGAAAGGGTTTTGAGAGAACCCCGCCTAAAATGTTCCGATCAACCCGTAATTCTGCGTAATGCAAAACACCTGGCTATATATGAAAAGGCCTGGGCGCGAAGTCTCGATTTTTCGGTTGAGCTGTAATACGGGATGCCCCGGCGTCGTCAAAAAATGTTCGCGCAAGCGTTTGTCAGCACGGATGGCGAAAAGTTGTTGAGTGCCGCCCGTGACCTCAATCTGATATTTGGTGCGCAGCAGATTGAAAAGCGACACGTTCTCAAGTGGTTGCGCTGTGAATCGCGGCAGCCCGATATGAGGCAGCATCGTGATGTCAAAAAAGACCGGCACGCCGTTCAGCAGGCGTAGGCGCTCGAAATAGATGCAGCCCGCCTGGCGCTCCTCCTCGTTGATTGCGTACGAAAACGCCTCGTTCCACTTACGGATCTCAGGCCCTGCGATGATGCGCGTTTCGAGCCGGTCACCCCCCACGGCCGAAGTCGTGCCGCTGAGCGAGAGGATGCCGATCCCTTTCGGCGCCCCGCGTACAATGCTCCCTTTGCCTTGATGCTTATGGATAAAACCATCGGACACTAAGCGGTCGAGCGCCTTACGCACCGTGGGCCGCGCCAACCCGTAGACGGCGCATAGCTCGTTCTCGGAAGGCAGCAAATCGCCGGGGACAAACCGACCGAGAGCGATCTGCTCGCGCAGGGCTTCGTAAACTTTCTTGTGTTGAGGCAGTTCCCGCATTCCGGACCAAGTTGGTTTCACAGCAAATATACACAATAAATCTGTATATACAAGTTTTCTGCTTGTATATGCCTTTCTTTTTCATAACCATTTTGTTTTCAATGCTTAGTGAAATCGTCTGAAATGACTTGTAAATATAATTTATTATCGTACCTTTGTCGTGTCGTGTTTGAAACGAACCAAATCATAAGATACCGGACTATGGCAAACGTAGTGATTATGCCCAAGCAGGGTCAGTCGGTCGAAAGCTGCATCCTGACGGAATTCAAGAAAAAGAAAGGGGACTCGGTCTCGAAGGGAGACGTGTTGTTCGCCTATGAAACCGATAAGGCATCGTTCGAGGAAACGTCGCAATTCGATGGCGTTGTCCTCGAACTTTTTTATGGTGAGGGCGATGAAATCCCGGTGCTGAGCAACGTGATGGTAATCGGCGCTCCGGGCGAATCGACCGAAGGCCTTGCTGCGCCTGCATCTGCTCCGGCCGCAGCTCCGGCCAAGACGGAAACCCTAACAGTGCGATCCGTTGAAGCAGCTCCGGCAAAGGCAACTACTTCGGCACCGGCTGTAACTCCTTCCGTGAAACCGGTTGATGGCGCTCCGGCTCCGATTTCGCCCCGCGCCAAAGCGTTGATCGACAAGGAGTTCGTCGATATCGCTTCGATTGCCGGTACCGGTCCCAAAGGCCGTATCATCGAACGCGATGTGCAGCCCGCCCTCGAAAACCGTCCCCGTATCACCCCGCTCGCCAAAGCGATGGCCCAAGACGGCGGTGCGGTTCCTGCCACAGGCAGCGGCTTGGCCGGCGCCGTACGCGGGGCCGACGTGTCGGCCGCCAAGAATCCGGTTTACGCTGCCGACAGCGAAGTGAGGCCGATTTCGAACATCCGTAAGCTGATCGCCAAAGCGATGCACGCCTCGCTCCAGAACTCGGCCCAGTTGACCCACCACCTGAGCGCCGACGCCCGCCGCATCCTCGAACTGCGCAAGCAGGTCAAGGCGGCCGTGGCCAAAGGTTATCCGGTCGACATCACGCTCAACGACATGGTGTGTCTGGCCGTGATCAAGGCCCTGAAGAAATTCCCGCAAGTCAACACCCACTTCCTGGGCGATTCGATCCGTTATTTTTCGAAAGTGCATCTCGCGTTGGCCGTCGATACCGGGCGCGGGCTGATGGTGCCCGTCGTGCGCAACGCCGACGACCTGTCGATCGCGGGCCTTGCCAACCAACTCAAAGAAGTGGCCAACGCCTGCAAGAAGGGGGGCATCGACCCCGACCTGCTGTCGTCCGAGGCCGCGACGTTTACCGTGTCGAATCTCGGCAACTATGGCGTCGAAATCTTTACGCCGGTGATCAACCTGCCGCAGTCGGCGATTCTTGGGGTGAACACCATCGTGCCGCGCCCGAAAGACCTGGGTGGCGGCGTTTACGGCTTTGCGCCCCACATCGGGCTGAGCCTCACCTACGACCACCGCTCGCTCGACGGCGGCGAAGCGACCCGTTTCCTGAAGCAGATCGCCGTCGAAATCGAAAACCTGGAGTTTGAACTGTTCTAAATTTTTCAACATGATAGATTTGGCGATTATCGGCGGTGGCCCGGGGGGCTACGTAGCCGCAGAACGCGCCGGGGCCAAAGGACTTTCGGTCGTGCTGTTCGAAAAGAAAGAACTGGGCGGCGTGTGCCTCAACGAAGGCTGCATCCCGACCAAGACGCTGCTCTATAGCGCAAAGGTATACGATACGGCGCGGCGCGGCGACAAATACGGCGTCTTTGCCGGCGATGTGACGTTCGATTTCAAAAAGATCGCCGATCGTAAGACCAAGGTGGTGCGCAAACTCGTAGCCGGCGTGGGTTCCAAAATGAAAACCCACAATGTGCAGGTGGTCAAAGCCGAGGCCTTGATAAAAGGTCGCTCGGCCGAAGGGATTGAAATTGCCGCCGGGTCGGAAACGTTCTTTGCGAAGAACCTGCTTGTTTGCACCGGTTCCGAAGCGTTCGTACCGCCGATCCCCGGACTGAAGGAAGCGGGCGACCGCATCCTGACCAATCGCGAGATCCTGGCCCTGACCGAAAAACCGGCTTCGTTGGTGGTGGTCGGCGGCGGGGTGATCGGTATGGAGTTTGCCAGTTTTTTCAACAGCCTCGGCACGGAAGTGACCGTGATCGAAATGCTGCCCGAAATCCTGGCCGGGATGGACGCCGAACAAAGTGCCATGTTGCGCGAGATCTACGCCAGGCGCGGCGTGACTTTTCACTTGCAGGCCAAAGTGGTCGAGGTGAAGGGCGGCGAAGTCTTCTTTGAAAAAGACGGCGTGCGTGCGTCGGTCAGGGGTGAGAAAATCCTTGTGAGCGTCGGCCGTCGTGCCGTGACTGCGGGCTTCGGGTTGGAAAATCTGGGCGTCGAGTTGGTTAAAGGCGGCATTAAAGTGGACGAAAAGATGCGTACCAACGTGCCGGGTGTATATGCTGCGGGCGACGTGACCGGCTTTTCGCTGTTGGCCCACACCGCCAGTCGCGAGGGCGAGGTGGTCGTGAACAACCTCGTCGGGCGACCGGATGTGATGCGCTACAATGCCATCCCGGGCGTGGTCTACACCAATCCCGAGATCGCAGGTGCGGGCCTTACTCCCGAAGCGGCGGCCGCCAAGGGCATTGCCGTGCGGGTAGCCTCGCTGCCGATGGCCTACGCCGGCCGCTTTGTCGCTGAAAACGAAGGCGGCACGGGCATGTGCAAGGTCGTTGTCGGTGAAAGGTACGGTGAAGTGCTCGGCGTGCATATTTTGGGCAACCCGTCGAGTGAGATGATCTATGGCGCTTGCATGGCCATTGAGCAGGAGATGACGCTGAAAGAGATGGAAGAAGTCGTTTTCCCCCATCCGACCGTTTCTGAGATTTTCAAGGAAACCATCTTTGCACTTTAGAGGCTTTCAGGCCATCCGCGGTATGACGACAGACTGCGGAACCGTTACGCGCCATACAGCCGGATGCCCGTTCGCAACAAAGACAATTTTAAAAATAAAAAAATGCCCAAATCGCAGTACATCGAGCCGAAAAAAATGCGGCAGGCGGGTGAGGTAAAATTCACCCCGATCCCTGTAAACCAGTACAAAAAGACGGTTAAACAAGAACTGGCCGCCAAGAATTTTACGAAGGATGACTTGAAACGCATCTACCACGATATGGTGGTGATCCGCGAATTCGAAACGATGTTGAACCTGGTGAAAACCACCGGCGCTTACAACGGCGTCGAGTACAACAACCCCGGCCCGGCCCACTTGTCGGCCGGCCAGGAGGCCGCGGCTGTCGGGATGGCCTATATGCTCACAGTCGACGACTTCATCTTCGGTTCGCACCGCAGCCACGGCGAGTTTATTGCCAAAGGCCTGCGCTCGATCGAACTGCTCGACGAAAAGCGACTCGAAAAGACGATGGAGGAATTCTTCGGCGGCGTCACTCTCGACGTTGTGAAGAAAGGCTTTAAGGGGCCGGTCAAAGAATTGGCCAAACGTTTTCTGATCTACGGGCTGATGTCCGAAATCTTTGCCCGCGAAACAGGCTTTAACAAAGGGCTCGGCGGCAGTATGCACGCCTTCTTTACCCCGTTCGGCATCTATCCCAACAACGCCATCGTGGGCGGTAGCGGCGACATCGCCGTAGGGGCGGCCCTTTACAAAAAAGTGAACCGCAAGCCGGGTGTTGTGGTCGCCAATATCGGCGACGCTTCGATGGCCTGCGGCCCGGTATGGGAAGGGCTGATGTTTGCCGCAATGGACCAGTTCAACCAACTTTGGGAAGGCGATATGAAGGGCGGTCTGCCGGTGATCATCAACATCATGAACAACCAGTATGGGATGGGCGGTCAGACCAGGGGCGAAACGATGGGCTATGACGTGGCGGCTCGTATCGGCGCCGGGGTCAATCCCGAGCAGATGCATGCCTAGCGCGTCGACGGCTACAACCCGTTGGCCGTGATTGACGCTTACCGTCGCAAACTCGACATCCTGGCCAGGAGAAACGGCCCGGTGTTGCTCGACATACTGACATACCGCTACAGCGGTCACTCGCCCTCCGACGCTTCGTCCTACCGCTCGAAAGAAGAGGTGGAAGCCTGGCAGGAAGAGGACAGCATCGCCGCTTTCGGCAAACAACTGATCGAAGGAGGCGCAGCCACCCGGAAGGATCTGGACGACACGTCGAAGGCGGTGCAGGCGCTGATCTTCGACCTCTTCAAACTGGCCATCGACGAAACCGTCTCGCCGCGCATGGACCTGGCGGCCGACCCGGAAAAGATCGGCCGGATGATTTTTTCGAACGGCTCGGTCGACTCGATGTCTGCGGCCAAACCCGAGGTGCTGCATCCCATGTCGGAAAATCCCCGCGTGAAACAAATCGCCGGCAAAGAGCGTTTTATTACCGACAAGGATGGCAAACCGGTGTCGAAGATGAAACAGTACCAACTGCGCGACGGGATCTTCGAGGCGATCGTCGACCGTTTCTATAAGGACGCTTCGTTGGTGGCTTACGGCGAAGAAAACCGTGACTGGGGCGGCGCGTTTGCCGTCTACCGCGGGCTGACCGAGGCGCTGCCCTATCACCGCCTGTTCAACTCGCCGATCTCCGAAGCTTCGATCGTGGGCACGGCCATCGGTTATGCGATGTGCGGCGGCCGTGTGATCCCCGAGATCATGTATTGCGACTTCCTGGGCCGCTGCGGCGACGAGGTTTTTAATCAGATGCCCAAGTGGCAGGCGATGAGCGGGAACGTAATCAAGATGCCGGTCGTCCTTCGCGTGTCGGTCGGTTCGAAATACGGTGCACAGCACTCGCAGGACTGGACCTCGCTCGTGGCCCACATCCCGGGGCTGAAAGTGGTTTTCCCCGTGACGCCATATGACGCCAAGGGATTGATGAACAGCGCATTACAAGGCACGGATCCGGTAATCTATTTCGAAAGCCAACGCATCTACGAGATCGGCGAACAATTTCATGAGGGAGGGGTGCCGGAAGGCTATTACGAAATTCCGTTCGGCGAGCCCGACGTGAAACGTGCCGGGAGCGACGTAACGATCCTGACCATCGGTTCGACCCTTTATACGGCTCTGAAAGCTGCCGACCGGATGCAGGAAAAATATGGGATCGGCGCCGAGGTGATCGATGCCCGTTCGTTGGTTCCGTTCAACTATGAAACGGTGCTGAAGTCGGTGAAGAAGACCGGAAAGATCATGTTGGCTAGCGATGCCAACGCTCGCGGATCGTTCCTGAACGAGTTGGCGCGCAACATCACCGAACTGGCTTTCGACGACTTGGATGCGCCGCCCGTTGTGGTGGGTTCGCGCAATTGGATCACCCCGTGCTACGAACTGGAAGACGCTTTCTTCCCGCAGCCTGACTGGTTCATCGACGCTTACCATGAAAAGATCGCCCCGATCGCCGGCCACGTTCCGACCCGTAACTTTACGGATGCCGAACAGGTGCGCCGCGCCAAGGAGGGCGTCTGAACAAACGCTAAAACTCCCTAAACCGAAAGAAACCGATGGGATGTACCACCAAAAACGGGCCGTTGGAGGTTGTTGACCTTAACGCCCACCTGCATACCCCTTATTCGTTCAGCGCTTTCTGCTCGTTGGCACAGGCCCTTGATATGACCGCGGCCGAAGGGGTAAAAGTTGCGGGGATCAACGATTTCTACTCGACCGACGGCTATGCCGAATGGGACGAAGGGTGCCGTGCGCGGAAACTTTATCCGCTCCACAACATCGAGTTCATTTCGCTCAACGCTGAAGACCAGGCAGCCGGTGTCCGGGTCAACGATCCGAACAATCCGGGCCGCACATACCTGAGCGGTAAAGGATTGACCTCGCCGTTGAAACTGGCCGATCCTTATCTCTCGCAACTGAAACGGGTGCGCGACGAATCGAATGCCCACGTGGGCCGGATGTGCGTCAAACTGAACGAGATCCTGAACGAGGCCGGCTTGGCGATCACCCTCGATTTCAAGCGGATCGCCACCACGCTCACCCACGGTTCGATCCGTGAACGCCACCTGGCCAAAGCGTTGCGTCTGGCGGTCGAAAATTATTCGCAGAACGACCCGAAGCGTGCCGCCGAAACTTTTCAGAAAATTTTTGGCGGCAAAGCGCTGACGGCCGATCCGGCTAACGCCGCGGCGATCGAAAATGAAATCCGCGGCAACCTCCTGAAAGCGGGCGGCGCGGCGTTCGTGCCCGAAGACCCGGCGGCCTTTCTGCCGATGGAGCAGGTGCGTCAGATCATTTTGAAGGCGGGCGGCATTCCGACCTACCCTTTCCTGGCCGACGATGCCGACGGAGGTTTTACGGACTTTGAGGGCGATCTCGAAAAAGCGGCCGCCACGCTGAAAGAACGCGGGTTCTATGCCGTCGAGTTCATCACGACGCGCAACAGCATCGATGTGCTCGAAAAATATGCCGGTTACCTGCACGACCAGGGTTTTGCGGTGACGTTCGGCACCGAGCACAACACCCCCGCGATGGAGCCCGTCAAACTCACGGTCCGAGGCGGCGCCCCGCTGACTGAAAAGTTGCGTTGCATCAACTACGCCGGGGCTTGTCTCACGGCCGCCCACCAGGAACTGGTGCGCCAGGGTTTACCCGGATATTTGGATGAGAACGGTAAGGCGAATATTGAAAAGCGAAAAGACCTGATCGAATACGGCGACCAAATCATTAAAGCAGCCATCCGATGAAAGAGATACAGGAACTGATCGACATATCTCGGCACTACGGCCGCGACAGCCGCTACGTGATTGCCGGAGGAGGAAACACTTCGTATAAAAACGCGGACAAACTTTGGGTAAAAGCGAGCGGTTCGGCGTTGGCCACGATCACCGAGGCGGGTTTCGCCGTTCTCGACCGCGCCAGGCTCAACGTGATCTCTGAAAAAACCTACCCGATCGATGCGGCGGCCCGCGAAGAGGAAGTGAAAAACGATCTGGCGGCGGCCTGCATCACCAAAGACCGGCGTCCGTCGGTCGAAACATCCCTCCATAATGCTCTTGCCGCGTCCTTCGTCGTTCACTTGCATCCGACGTTGGTCAACGGCCTGATGTGCGGCAACGACGCCGAGACGGAAACCCGCTGCCTGTTGGGCGACGAGGCGCTTTACATTCCTTACATCGACCCGGGCTACGTCCTTTTCAAAGAGGTCGAGCGCCGCATCAACGCGTTTAAAGCCCGCCACGGGCGCGAACCCGAGATGATCCTGTTGCAGAACCACGGCATTTTCGTGGGGGCCGACACCACCGCGCGAGTACGCGAAATTTATGACCGTGTGCTTTCGACGCTCGAAAAGGCGGTCAAAAACCCGTTGCCCGAAGGTGATACGCCGGTATGCGCCTGTGTGCCCGAGGTGGTGCCTGCCCTGCGAATGCTGTGTTCGAAAAAGGGACTGAAGACATTGCGGGTGACGAACAACGCCCTGATCGCCCACTTTACGGACGAAAAGAGTTACCCGGCCGCGGCGCGGCCTTTCTCGCCCGACGGCATCGTTTACTGCAAGTCCAATTACCTCCGCCTCAAAGGCGGCGATGCGGAATCGTTGCTGAAAGAAGCCGAAACGGAAATCCCTGCTTTCGAAAGGCGGTTCGGATACTTCCCCCGGGTGATTTTTGTAAAATGCCTGGGGATGATCGCTGTGGGTGACAATGCCGCCCAGTGTGCGACGATCACCGAGGTGATGACCGACACGCTGAAAATCGCCTGGCTCACCGGATCGTTCGGCGGCCCGCACCCGATGACCCGGGCCCAGATCGATTTTATCGACAATTGGGAGGTCGAGAATTACCGTCGCAAAGTAAGCGCCGGCGGAGTTTCGGGCCGGATGGAGAACAAAACGGTGATCGTTACCGGCGCCGCCCAGGGTTTTGGCGAAGGGATCGCCCGCTGCTTAGCGGCGCAGGGGGCCAACATCGTGGTGGCCGACCTCAACGAAGCCGCAGGTGTGGAAACCGCCGCTCTCCTCAATGCCTCGGCAAAAAGCAATCGGGCGGTCTTCGTAAAAACCAACGTGGCCGAAATCCCGAGCCTCGAAGAGCTGATCCACAGCACGGTATGCGCCTTCGGCGGTGTCGATGTCTTCGTGAGCAACGCCGGTGTACTGCGTGCCGGTGGGCTTGATGAAATGACCTCTGAACAGTTCGATTTCGTGACGAAGATCAACTACAACGCCTATTTCTACTGCACGAAGGCCGTTACTCCGGTGATGAAGCTGCAGAACAGGTATGCGTCTGAAAACTATGGAGATATTATCCAGATCAATTCCAAGTCGGGCCTACGCGGCAGCAAGGCCAACTTTGCCTATGCCGGAGGGAAATTCGGCGGGGTAGGCCTCACGCAATCCTTTGCATTGGAACTGGCCCCTTTCCGGATCAAGGTCAACTCGATCTGTCCGGGTAATTTTTACGAAGGGCCGCTGTGGTCCGATCCCGAAAACGGGTTGTTCGTGCAATACCTCAAGGCCGGCAAAGTGCCGGGGGCGAAGACCGTCGAAGACGTGCGCGCCTTCTATATGGCCCAGGTGCCGATGCGTAAGGGTTGTGCCCCAGAGGATGTGACCAGGGCGCTGCTCTATCTCGTCGAACAGACTTGCGAAACGGGGCAGGCAGTGCCCGTCACCGGCGGTCAGGTAATGTTGAATTAATTCGAACGATAAAAGCCAAACGACGATGAGAACCAAAGCGGTAAGATTATACGGCAAGGACGATTTACGGATGGAAACGTTCGAATTACCTGCCATCCGGCCCGGTGAGATCCTGGCCAAAGTGGTGTGCGACAGCCTCTGCATGTCGTCCTACAAGGCCTCGACCGAGGGGACGGCCCACAAGCGTATCCCGAAAAATATCGATCGGGAACCGATCATCATCGGCCACGAGTTTGCCGGTGAAATCGTCGAGGCGGGGGCCAAGTGGAAAGAGCAGTTCGCACCGGGCGACAAGTTTTCGATCCAACCCGCGCTGAACTACGAAAAAGGGCCGGTGGGTGTGCTGAGCGCACCGGGTTATTCTTATAGATACATCGGGGGCGATGCGACCTATGTCGTTATCCCCGAGGAAGTCATGGCGCTCGGATGTCTGTTGCGCTACACGGGGGCGGGCTATTATCCGGCGTCGTTGGCCGAGCCGCTGTCGTGCGTGATCGGGGCGATGCACGCCAACTACCACACCACGCCCGGGTCGTACCACCACACGATGGAGATCGTGGCCGGAGGCAATATGGCGATCCTGGCGGGTGTAGGGCCGATGGGGTTGGCGGCGATCAACTATGCGATCCACCGTCCCGACCGGCAACCGAAACTGTTGGTGGTGACCGACGTAGATCAAATACGCCTCGACCGTGCCGCGTCGCTTTACACGGTGGAACGGGCGGCCGAAAACGGCATCGATCTGCGCTATGTCAACACGGGTGCAATGGCCGATCCTGCGGCCGAACTGCGGGCGCTGACCGGTGGCGCGGGCTACAACGACGTGTTCGTCTTTGCCCCGGTGGCCCCGGTGGTCGAACAGGCCGATGCCATCCTGGCGTTCGACGGTTGTCTGAACTTCTTTGCCGGGCCGTCGAAGTCCGATTTCCGGGCGATGTTTAACTTTTATAACGTGCATTACGCCTTCACCCACGTGGTGGGGACAAGCGGTGGCAACACCGATGACATGAAAGAGGCTATCGCGCTGATGGGCCGGGGCCTCGATCCGGCCGGTTTGGTGACCCATATCGGAGGTCTCGACGCCGTGGCCGAAGCGACGTTGAACCTGCCCAATATTCCTGGAGGGAAGAAATTGATTTACAACCACATCGAAATGCCGCTCACCGCCATTGCCGATTTCAAGGAAAAAGGCGCGAAGTATCCGATTTTCAAAAATCTTCACGATATTTGTGCCCGGAACCAGGGCCTGTGGAGCGTGGAGGCGGAAGCCTGTCTGCTCGCACACGCCGATGAACTGAATGGATAATGCCTGTGCATAGTTGTTCGCAGCGGTTCCGAGTAAGTTGTTCCGCAGTATTCGCATGAGGGTCGTGTGTAGGGCTACATGCGGAACTTGATCTTTTTTGTCTTGATCCCCCTAAAATTACTTGCAGGAAACAGCGGACGAGGCCCTCTCCTACAAAAAGAAAGAGAGAAGATAAACCTTGTTATGCGATCGAAACCTGTTTTGAACTGCTCGAACAACACGACATGCACGGTTAGTTCTTTCCTGCCACAATCCCGAAGGGGTGCGGGAAGAGGCCATTGACGAAAATGGACATGCGGCCGAATACAAGGCGGAAAGGCCGGGTAACGCGCAGGCCCTCAAAGAGCAACTTTCGAAATATCTGTAATTTTCGAATCAGGCCAGGGCAGCCTGACTAAAAGCAAACAACTTATATGGCAAAAATGAGACAGTTAGACACGAAATTCATGCACCCGAGCGAACAACTCACCGTCATCATCAGCCGCATCTACCGCAGCGGGATGACCACCACCTCGGGCGGAAACCTATCCATCAAAGACGAAAGCGGAAATATCTGGATTACCCCCAGTGCTGTCGACAAAGGCTCGCTCACCGCAGCCGATATCGTCTGCATTCGTCGCGACGGCACGATCGCAGGCAAACACAAACCCTCGTCGGAATTCCCGTTCCACAAGGCGATCTACGAAATGCGCCCCGAAATGACCGCCGTCATCCATGCCCATCCGCCCGCATTGGTGTCGTTCAGCATCGTCCATCAGGTGCCCGACACCAATATCATCCCCCAAGCCAAGCGCATCTGCGGACGCGTCGGATTTGCCCCCTACGACGTCCCCGGCAGCGTTGCCCTGGGTGAAAAGATCGCCAGGGAGTTCAAGGACAATCCGCACTACAAGGCGGTAATCATGGAAAACCACGGTGTGGTACTCTGCGGTGAAGACATGATGGACGCTTACCAACGCTTCGAAACGCTCGAATTTTGCGCCCGTACGATCATCAACGCCAAAACCATCAGCGAACCCGCCTACCTGACGGACGAACAGATCAACCAGTTCGAAAAATCGTTGCCGACTCATTATCCCCACTTTATGGACGTAAGCTATCCTTCGGATGAACGGGCGATCCGCACCGATATTGTCCGGATGGTGCGCCGCGCCTGCGACCAGGGGCTGATGATCAGCACCTACGGAACGGTATCGGTGCGTTGGCGGGACGACGATTTCCTGATCACTCCGCCGGGCGTCCCCCGTTGGGATATCGAACCCGAGCACATCGTCCAGGTGCGCAACGGCGTTGTCGAAGCCGGAAAAATTCCCAGTCGCTCGGTCGCCCTGCACCAGAAAATTTATCAGAACAATCCCGAGATCAACTCGATCATTATTACCCAATCGCCTCATTTGATGGGATTCGCCACGTCCGGTGAAAAATTCGACGTGCGGACAATTCCCGAAAGTTGGATTTTCCTGCAGGACGTGCCGACAATCCCGTTCGGCATGCAGTTTGAAGAGAGCGACAAGGTGGCGGCGATGTTCCGCAAGACGCCGGCGACGATCGTGGCCAACGACTCGGTGATCGTCACGGGCGACAAGCTGTTGCAGACCTTCGATAAGTTGGAGGTAGCCGAGTTCAGCGCCAAATCACTGATCATGGCCGCCCCGATCGGAAAACTCAAGCCCATTGACAATAAGCAGATCGAGGATTTGAGGGTCGCCTTCAACGTAAAATAACCGGCCAACGACATACGCCGGCGCATCCCCGGATCGTTTGCCTAAAAAAGTGCGTTATGGAAATCGTAGTAAGCAGCAGCACATCCCCCTTGTTTAATTTGGCGGCCGAGCAGACTCTGCTTACCGAGCGCAAGGGAGAAATCCTGTTCTTCTATATCAACGCACCGTCGGTGATCCTGGGCCGCAACCAACAGCCCGAAGCCGAAGCCGACCTTGCCTTCTGTCGCGACAACGACATCGCTGTCCTCAAACGGCTGTCGGGCGGTGGGGCGGTCTACCACGATCCGGGTAACCTCAACTATGCTTTCTTCCGTGACCGGGGCGCCATGTCGATCCTCGACGAACCGCCGTTGCAACAGATGGTCGACGCTCTGCGCAGCCTCGGCATCGACGCCCGCGCCGGCGAGCGCAAGGAAATTTTCGTCGGCGGTCGCAAAGTGTCCGGCACCGCCGCCCACGTGACCAAAACCCGCGAGTTGTTCCACGGCACCCTGCTCGTCGAAAGCGACCTCGGTATGCTGCAACGCGCCTTGCAAGGCGACCCGTCGCGGCGCGGGAAATGCGTCGCATCGGTTCCTGCATCCGTAGCCAACCTGATCGAATTTTTACCGGAGGGCACCGACGTCCGTTCGTTTACCGGCATGCTGCTCTCCTATTTTCTTGATTTTTACGATATCGACTCCATACGGAAGTTCCCGGAGTGAGAATCTCCGAAAAACGAATGCCGGCCGCTTGCAAAGAGTGCCGGCATGCGTTTATAAACGGTCGTCAGTGTTCGATCATCCCATCGACCAACGTAATCCTACGGTCGGACATTCCGGCCAACTGTTCGTCATGGGTGACGATGACGATGGTTTGGCCGAGGGTGTCGCGCAGGGTGAAAAACAGGCGATGCAACTCTTCGCGGTTCCTGGTGTCGAGGTTGCCTGAAGGTTCGTCGGCGAAGAGTACGGCCGGGCGGTTCATCAGGGCGCGGGCTACGGCGACGCGTTGGGCTTCGCCGCCGGACAGTTCGACAGGTTTATGGTCGAGACGGTGGCCCATGTCGAGCAGTTCGAGCAACTCGTGCGCACGTTTTTCGGCTTCGGCTCGCGGGGTACCGGCGATGAAAGCCGGGATCATCACGTTTTCCAACGAGTCGAACTCGGGCAACAAGTGGTGGAATTGAAACACGAAGCCGATCTTCGTATTCCGGAATTTTGAAATGTTTTTTTCGGACAGCTTATGCACTTCCATGCCGTCGATCACGATTTTACCCGTGTCGGGACGGCTCAGCGTACCGAGGACCTGTAACAGCGTGGTCTTGCCTGCGCCGCTGGGGCCGACGACGGCGACCACCTCGCCGCGCGCCACGTTCAGGTCTATCCCCTTCAGTACCTGGAGGTCGCCGAACGATTTTCGAATATTTTCAGTCCGGATCATGGTCACTCTTCCACTCTGCAAATGTTGGCGCCCAAGGCGTTCAAGCGGCCGTCGATATCCTGGTAGCCGCGGTCGATCTGTTCGACGTTCTGAATCACGCTCCTGCCATCGGCCGACAGGGCGGCGATCAGCAGGGCGACCCCGGCGCGAATGTCGGGCGAACTCATCACCGTTGGGCGCAGGCGGAACTGCTTGTCGTGGCCGATCACCGTCGCCCGGTGGGGGTCGCAGAGGATGATCTGCGCGCCCATATCGATCAGTTTGTCAACGAAAAACAAGCGACTTTCGAACATTTTCTGATGGATCAATACAGAACCCTTTGCCTGCGTGGCTACCACCAGAAAAACCGACAGCAAGTCGGGCGTCAGCCCCGGCCAAGGCGCATCGGCGATGGTCATGATCGAGCCGTCGATAAAACTTTCGATCTGGTAGTGGTCCTGTCGTGGGACATAGATATCGTCGCCCCGCTGCTCGAAGCAGATACCCATCCGTTCGAATTGCGAAGGGATGATACCCAGATCCTTATATGAAACGTCCCTGATCGTGATCTCCGAGCCGGTCATGGCCGCCATCCCGATAAAGCTGCCTACCTCGATCATATCGGGCAGCAGGGTGTGCTCGGTGCCGTCGAGGCGTTCGACACCTTCGACGGTGAGCAGGTTCGAGGCGATGCCGCTGATGCGCGCACCCATCCGGTTAAGCATTTTGCACAATTGTTGAAGATAGGGTTCACAAGCGGCGTTATAGATCGTCGTCGTGCCACGGGCCATCACGGCGGCCATCACGATGTTGGCCGTGCCGGTTACAGACGCCTCGTCGAGAAGCATATACGCCCCTCGCAGGTCGTGTCCTTCGACGGTATAAAAATTAGTGTCGGTATCGAAATTGAATTTGGCCCCCAACTTCTGGAACCCGATGAAGTGGGTGTCGAGACGGCGGCGCCCGATCTTATCGCCCCCCGGTTTGGGAATGTAGCCCATCCCGTAACGGGCCAACAGCGGGCCGATGATCATCACCGAGCCCCGCAGGCGGGCGGCGTGTTTCCGGAAATCTTCACTCTTGAGGTATTCGAGATCGACGTCCACGGCCTCAAAAGTATAGGTGCCCTCGTCGATTTTTTCGACCTTGACGCCCATTTTCCGGAGCAGGTCGATCAGCTGCAGCACGTCGACGATCGCCGGAATGTTTTTCACCACGACCCGTCGGGAAGTGAGCAGGGTGGCGCAGAGTATCTGGAGTGCTTCGTTCTTGGCACCCTGGGGAATGATTTCGCCATGGAGGCGGTGACCGCCGCGGACTTCGAATTTTGCCATAGGTTTTCAGAAATTTTTCATAAAGATATACATAAAATGCATTTTTGCCCGTTTGCTTCCCTGTAAAGGTAAGCATTTCCCGCGGGAGTGCCCCCCTCCCAAAAATATTTGTTGTGATATTTCTGCACACGCGCTTTTGTTTGACCGTCTTTTTTTCAGCGATCCGGCCGGTCGTCCCGGACTGACACCGGAAGATCCGTACCCTCGTTCAGCGTGTCGGATTTTCCCTGTAATCCCCCTGTGAAGAAGCAAATAGTCGCCTCTGTTTCAAACAAAAGCGCAAAAAGATTTTGTTTTTCGGATTATTTGACCGACATTTGCACACCATTTTGGACAATTATCACTAAAACGCACGTAAAATGAAAGTTTGTGAAATCACCGGTAAAGGCGTGATGACGGGCAACAACGTCTCGCACTCCAATACCAGGACCAAGCGGCGTTTCTGGCCTAACCTGAAGACCAAACGCTACTACCTGGAAGAAGAGGGCAGATGGATTACCCTGAAGTTGTCGGCCAACGGGATGAAAACCATCAACAAAAAAGGCCTCAGCGCCGCGTTGAAAGACGCCAAAGCGCTGAGCAGCAAAATTTACTAAAAGCAAGCACTGAACCATGGCAAAAAAAGGCAATCGGGTGCAAGTGATCCTCGAATGTACCGAGCATAAAGAAAGCGGCATGCCGGGCACTTCGCGCTACATCACCACCAAGAACAAGAAAAACACCCCCGATCGGATGGAGCGCCGCAAGTACAACCCCATCCTCAAACGGGTGACCGTCCATCGCGAAATCAAGTAATTCCGGCGGAATTTCGGGAATATTAAAACAGTTGAAAAATGGCAAAGAAAGTAGTTGCAACGTTGAAGACCGGTACCGGCAAAGCTTTTACCAAATGCATCAAGATGGTGAAATCGGAAAAGACCGGCGCCTATGCCTTCAAATCGGATATCGTTCCGAACGACGGCATCAAGGAATTTTTCGCGAAGAAATAAAACGCTTCGCCGTTGTGTCTCGGACGCGTCCTATGGCCGGCCGACACAAAAAGCCCCCGGAATCTCCGGGGGCTTTTTGTTTTTGGTGCGGTGCCACCCGCCCACAGGGCGGCAATCTCGGTTCG
>JAITVB010000092.1 GCA_031286025.1 Rikenellaceae bacterium | reverse complement strand
GTCTCGAAATACTCGGTAATGCGCTCCTTGGGGATGGCGAAACCGTTGAGTTCCCATTCGACGCGCATAAAAAAGATGCCCGCCTCCCGGTCGACGTGTTGGTCGAGGTAGATGATGTTGCCGCCGTTGATATCGATAAAATCGGTGACGGTAGCCAGGATGCCTTTCCGATCGGGGCAGTATATCAACAGGATAGCCGTTGTCTGTTCATCAGGGATACTTTTCATAGGGGACTGTTTGACGATAACAAAAATAGCTGTTTTTATAAAACACACAACCATGTCGGTTTTAGTGCGGAATGTTAAATTTTAGGCTCAACGCCAGAAATGTGTGGGATGGCGCTTGTTTTTCGTTTTCTCCTTTTTTTTGGTTGCGGCCAATAAGACGGAATGTGTTAAAGGAAAACCGGCCCTGCAAATATTTGCAGGGCCGGTTTTGTTCGGGTCGGGAGAGCGTTCAGGCTTCGAACAATTTATTAAATTCGTCGGCGCTCACTTTCTTTTCGTTGATAGTCACCAGACCGCTGACGGCATCGACCACTTTGCGCTCGAAAAGCTTGTCGTGGATCTTTTTCGCCTCTTCGCGGTTCGAAAGCATCTGCTTGGCATAGTTTTCCAACATATCGTCCGATACCGACGGCATCCCGTAATAGGCAAACTGCATAGCAGCTAACGCCTTGGCTTCACTCATCGCCTCTTCGGGGGTAATCTGGACACCCATCGTTTCGCCATAGTGTTTCTGGATCAGGTCCCAGGCCATCATGTCGGCGAACGCGGGGTATTCGGCTTCGATCTGCTCCGTCGTGAATTTTCCTTCGTTCATGTGATAGAGCCAATTCTTCAGGAAAGCGTCGGGCAACGTAATGGCGGCCTTCTTCTTCAGGAAATCGCGTACGTCGATCACGAATTTGAACTCGGTTTCGCGCACCAGGTCTGCGGCGATTTTCCCTTCGGCCCATTTGTCCATCTCGGCTTCGTCCTTCACGTCGCCTTCCGGGAAAGCCGTCTTGAAGAATTCGTCGTCGGGCTTGGGCAGCACAAATTCACGGATCTGGGTGATTTCGAGCGTGAAGTCGGGACTGATCCCGCCCAACTCTTCTTCTTTCACCTGGAGGATCGAGGCACGCTGCGACGGCGATTTGTAGAGGTCGTTGACGTTGATTTCCATCTTGGCGCCCACTTTTTTGCCGATGAACGGCTTGCGCTCTTCCTCGGTCATTGAGATCAGGCCGACGTATGCGTCTTCGATGCGCATATCTTCCCGATCGAGGATCACGGTTAGGGCCTCTTCCGATTTCACGACGTCCACCTCTTCCAATTTGCCGAAACGTTTCATGAAGTTTTCCTTGTAGCCGGCGAGCATTTCGGGGGCTACTTTGATGCCGTAGCGGATGATCTTGTCTTTCTTGGTCAGGTCGATCCTGATTTCGGGGGCGATACCGATTTCGAAAACGAATTCGAATTCGGCCGCGTTGTCGAAATCGAGTTCCTTTTGCTGTTCGCTGGGCATCAGTTCGCCGATGGTGGCGGTTTTCGACGCATTGAGTTCGTCGAGACAGGCGCGCGAGGCGGTGCGGTAAGCCTCTTCGGCCACGACGCCCTTGCGGTACATTTTGTTGATGATCCCCATCGGCACCATCCCGGGACGGAACCCGGGGACGTTGGCTTTACGACGGTAATCGCGCAGGGCCTTTCCCACAGCTTCGTTATAGTCGGATTCGCCCACCGTCGCTTTGAACAGCAGTACCTGGTTGTCGAGGGTTTCTGTTATGAGATTCATCTTGTAGGTGTTTTTAGATTTCGGAAAGCGGGAAACCCGGAGGCTCCTCTTCGCTGTGCAGAGGGTGCGGATGAAGGGACTCGAACCCCCACGCCTTCCGGCACCAGATCCTAAGTCTGGCGCGGCTGCCAATTACGCCACATCCGCCTTCGGCAAAAGCCCCGCAAAGATAAAGGAAAAAATCGATCTTACAAATCGTTCCGGCTCGCGTTTTTCAGTCCGGAGGTGTCCGGGGCGGGGACGATCGGATTTCCATTCGGCTTTTCGTCTTGCGCCGGAGATGGAAATGCGCTTTCATCGACTTAAATCGCGGTTTGGTCTATTTTGTTTGTCGGCTGGGAGTTGCCGCCCTACATTCGAATAATGAAAAAAGAGACGGAGATTTTTAAAATTAAAATATAAAAATTCCATGAAAAGAATTTTCCTACTGGCGATCTTCTGCCTGACCGTTATGGGTGGCTACGCGCAGCAGACTTTCACCCTGCGGGGGAATGTGGTCGATGCCGGCGACAATTCGCCGATGGTGGGCGCGTTGGTGATGATTGACAGTATCCACCACGTGACTACGGACCTCTACGGAACGTTCAGCGTGCCCAACGTACCGGCCAAAGAGACGACGATGGTGGTTACCTTTATGGGCTACGGGACGATTACCCGCACGATCGACGTCAACCGCTCGACCGCCAACCTGGGTACGATCAGGATGACCGAAGAGGGCAACATGATCGACAAGGTGGTGGTTGAAGCCCGCTCGAACCTGGCGGTGCAGAAGGGCGACACCACCCAGTATAATGCCAGCGCTTTCAAAACCAATCCAGACGCCGATGCGGCCGACCTGGCCTCGAAGATGCCGGGGATCACCATTTCCGACGGCGAGGTGCAGTCGCAGGGCGAAGCCGTGCAACGCGCCTATGTCGACGGCAAGCTTTCGTTCGGCGACGACGTGATGGCCGTGTTGCGCAACCTGCCGGCCGACGCGGTCGAAAGTATCCAGATGTTCGACGAACTGAGCGATGAGGCCAAGTTCCTCGGCTATGACGACGGCCGCACCACCCGCGCCTTGAATATCGTCACCAAACACAAGAGCAACCGCAGCTACATGGGCCGCCTCGAAGCCGGCATCGGCGCCGAGCTCCAGGAAAACTCGGAGGGAGAAAACCCGCTTCGCTACCTGTTCGGCGGGAACGCCACGATGATCGGACAAAAGAACCGTTGGTCGATCAACGGTTTGGTCAACAATGTCAACCAACAGCGCTTCTCGGGCCAGAGTTCGAATACCGGCGGAGGCGCCGCGGCGATGTTCATGGGGTCGAACGGGGTCAACACGATCCGGAACCTTGGCTTCAGCTATTCGGGCGAATGGGGCGAAGCAGTGAAATTTACGGGTAACTATATGTTTGACAACAGCTCGTCGGATGTGTCCTCCCGTCGCGTGCAGAATTATTTCCCGACCGACCAGTGGGATACCCGCGTCTACGTCGACACCACCTATTCCAACCCGGGCAACCAAAACCATCGTGTCAACGGCAGGCTTGAGGTCGAAAGCGGGCGCAACCGTCTGTTGTTTACCCCCGGCTTTTCCTATCGCGACAACACGTCCGACACCTGGAGACGGGCGACCAGCATCGTCGACGGTGTGCCGACCACCCGGATGGATATGTTGAACTACAACGCCACGGACGGTTACAACGCGGGCGGCGAACTGATGTGGACCCTCCGCCTGGGCACCGGCGCCAAGACCGGGCGCGCCTTGACGACCACTTTCCGCCTCTCGGCCAACGACAACGACGGCGACGGTTGGCAACGCGACACGACCGAAACGACGACCAACCGCACTTGGCTCACCAACACCAACAACAGTTGGAGCCGCCAGTTCCGCGGCCGCCTCACCTATGCCGAGCCGTTGGGCAAATATTCGCGTGTGTTGCTTTCTTACCGTCTGGGCTACAACAACAGCGAATCGGAAGTGATCTACCTCGACGAAGACCAAGGAGGCATCATCGACCCGACCCGCTCGAACACCTTTACCCGCAACTACACCTCTCAAAGCGGCCAACTCGACTACACGTTCACCAAAGACAAGATCCGCTTGAGCGCAGGGCTCGAATACGAAGCGGCCGACATGAACAACGATCAGACCATCCCCACCAGGTTCATCGTCGACCGCAATTTCTACACTTGGAAACCCGATGTGCAACTCCGCTACAATTTCAGCAAGAGCAGGAACCTGCGCATCGGTTACGAAGGCGAAAACAGCCTGCCGTCGGTCGAAGAGTTGCAGAACGTGATCGACGCCCGCAACCCGATGCAGCTCACCTCGGGGAACCCCGAACTCGGTCAGAGCTACGACCACGATTTTTCGGTCCGCTACACCTCGTCGAATGTTCTGAAATCGACCAATTTCTATTTGCAGGCCCGGGCGGCGGTGACCCAGGACTACATCGGCTACCACACGCTCTATTTCGAGAACGAAACCGTGCTGACCGCCTACAACAACTATGTGGCCCAAGCCGGGTCCCAACTCCGCACGCCGACCAATCTCGACGGTCGTTTCTCGGCTTCGGCAATGGTTTCCTATAATTTCCCGATCCGGGCGCTGAAGAGCAATTTCAATATGGGAACGCGCTACAGCTACAACATCACCCCCTCCTACACGACCGACAACCGGCTCAACAAAGCCAGAACCAACAGCGGCAACCTGATGTTGGGCCTGGTGAGCAACATCTCGCAGAACGTCGATTTTTCGGTCATGTCGTCGAGCGGCTATAACGTTACCGCCAACTCGGCCAAAGACAATCACGAGTCTTTCAGCCAACGGGCTAGCGGGATGCTGAACATCATCATGCTCAAAGGGATTGTCCTCAACACGGCCTATACCTTTAATTACATCAAAAACACCTCGAACGAGGGTTTTACCCAACATTACAGTCTGTGGAACGCCGGCTTGGGGTATAAATTCACCAAGCGCAAGACGGCCGAGGCGCGAGTGACGGTCTACGACATCCTGAGGCAGAACAGGAGCCTGCGCCACTCGATCGCCGACGCTTATGTACAGGACAGTTGGACGAACACCATGGGCCGCTACGTGATGTTTACCCTGAGTTACCGCTTCAACTCGATGAATACGCCCGTCGACCGCAAGGGCGAAGGTGTCGACTTCCGGCCGGGCGACCGGGGTTATGGGCGCGGCGGGATGCAGGGGCCTCCTCCGGGCGGCGGCAGATTTGGCGGCGGCCGAGGTTTCTGATAAAACTTTACGACAATGACACCAAGAGCCAAAACCATTAAAGTCTGGATCCACATCCTGGCCTGGATGGCGCTGATCCTGCTCAATTTTGTGCTGACCAAGGGCTATTCCTTTACGGTCGACGCCTGGGATAACCTTATTTCGTGGATAGCCTACATCCTGCTCTTTTATGCGAGCTATCTCGTTCTGATCCCCCGCTTTCTGTTCCGGAAGCGGGTCTTCGGATACCTTTTCCTGACCGTGGCGGCGTTGGTGATCGCTTTCGGCGCGATCCGATACGGGTCGGTACGGGTGGTCAAGCGCCAACTTAAGAGCCTCGAAACCGAACTGGTCACCTACAAGGACGCCGAGGAAAGTTTCGGCCGCAAGGAACACGAGCAACGCATCGAGCGCGCCAGGGCTTTCTACGAACGGATCCGGCAGGACAGCCTGATGCGTGCCGGCCGTGGCGGCGAATTCGGCGACCGTTCCGCATTCAATGAGCGCGATTTCGAACGCCGCGAGTTGGATCTCACTCCCCGCGAGCAGGAATTTAGGAAACTCGACCGCGAGTACGACCATTTCCGCTCATACTACCGCGGCATCCGCAAGGAGCCCTACAACCCGTTCCGGATACACAACATTCCGCTGATCTATTCGCTCTTTTTCTTCTACCTGGCCTCCCTGGCCCTGGCCTACTTCGAAAAATCGCGCCGGTCGGAACAGCGGCGGCAGGAGGTCGAAAGCGACAAGATCACCACCGAACTGGCCTATCTCAAGCAGCAGATCAACCCTCATTTCCTGTTCAATACGCTCAACTCTATCTACTCCTATACGATCGGCGTATCGGCGATCGCATCCGATGCCGTGTTGAAGCTTTCCTCCATTCTCCGGTACATGCTCTATGAGGCCAACCGTGAAAAAGTGCTGTTGGCCGACGAACTCCGGGTGGTGTATGACTACATCGAACTGCAAAAGATGCGGCTGACCGAAAAAACAAGGGTGTCGATCATTGTCGAAGGCACCACCGAAGGCTGCCGGATCGAGCCGATGCTCCTGATCCCTATTCTCGAAAACGCGTTCAAGTACGGAGTTGACAGCGTCGAACCGTCGTTTGTCGACATTGTGGCGGCGGTGGTCCGGAGACGCTTCGAGTTCCGCGTGTCGAACCGCGTCGTGTTGCGCAACGGCGATGACAACCTCTCGTCGGGGATCGGTATCAGGAACATCCGCCGCCGCCTCGACCTGATCTACGACAAGGAGTATTCTTTCACGACCGAGGAGAAAAACGGAATCTTTTATGTAACTTTACAACTCAATCTGGTGGATTGAGCCTAATTCCTAATTCGCAATTGACGTGAAGTGCATTGCCGTCGACGACGAACCGTTGGCCCTGAAGATCATAGAGGATTTCTGCGGAAAAATCGGTTTCCTCGAACTGACAGCCACCTGCTCAAGCGCCATCGAGGCGGGGCAATTGGTCCAACGCGAGGAGGTAGACCTGATGTTCCTCGACATCAACATGCCGCACCTGACCGGGGTCGATTTCGTCCGGACGACCGACCGCCTGCCGTTGGTGATCTTTACCACGGCCTATCCCGACTACGCCCTGACCGGCTATGAGTTGAACGTGGTCGATTACCTGCTGAAACCGTTTTCGTTCGACCGGTTTTACCAGGCGGTCGCCAAGGTCCAGGAACGGATACAGTTGCGCCGGCGCGACGGGGCGACGGGGGGCGTTTCGTCCGCATCGACGACCACGTTGTCCGCGCCCGATTACCTGATGGTGCGAGTCGAGTATTCGACCGTGCGCATCAATCTCGACGACATCCTCTTCGTCGAAGGCCTGAAAGACTATGTGAAAATTGCGACTGCCGCCAAGAACTACGTCACCAAAAGTTCGATGAAGAACGTCGAGGAGAAGTTGCCCCGGGAACGGTTTATCCGCACCCATAAGTCGTTTATCGTCAATCTGTCGAAGGTCGAGGCGTTCGAGAACAACCACATTGTGCTCGGATCCTGCAAAATCCCTTTGGGCAGCAATAACCGGGAGCAGTTTCTTGATTTTCTGGAAAAGAACAGACTGTGAATGCAAGGCTGTTCTTTATTCCCGACGAACGGTGCGTTATGATATTTCCGTTCAACTTCTTTCCGTGATAAAAAAGCGTGGACTTCTCTTTGGGTTATTTTATCCGGGGTGGCGGACAAAGCGAGTAACGACGCGGTGACCATCGAGAAACACACGCCGGTTCGGCTGTCGGCCAAAATCCCCCGGTGTTGGGAAGCGCCGTTTATCGTTCGTTTTCAGTTTCATCGATTGGACGTGTCCAACCGGTAGCCGTACCCCGATCGGTTGGAAATAAGCGAGGCGCACGTGCCCAGTTTCTTGCGCAGGCGGGTGATGTGGACATCGACCGTACGCTCGGTAATATACGGTGTATCAGCCCACAGCGTTTCGATCAGATCCGCACGCGAAAAAATACGCGACGAGTTCGAGGCCAACAGCGAGAGGAGTTCGAACTCGGTCTTGGTGAGTGCGATACGTTCTTCGCCCACGAAAACCTCTTTCAACACCGGATCGATCGTCAGGTCGCCGAAGGTGAGTTTGGCCGGGGCGGCATCGGCAGGCTCGGCAGCACGACCGCATTTGAGGACGGCTTTCACACGGGCCACGACCTCTTTGATAGAGAAAGGTTTCGAGAGGTAATCGTCGCCCCCGACCGAAAATCCGGTAAGCATATCGTTCTCGGCGTTCCTGGCCGTGAGGAAAATGATCGGCACTTTATTGCCTTTGCGGCGGAGGGTTTCGGCCATCTTGTAACCCGACACGCCGCCCATCATCACGTCGAGCAGGATCAGGGAGTGATCGGGAACGAGTTTTTCGACCGCTTCCTCGGCCGAGTAGGCGCAGGTGATTTCGAAGCCCTCGTTGGCCAGGTTGAATTCGAGGATTTCGCAAATATCGCGTTCATCGTCGACGATCAGTATTTTTTCGTTCATTTTCTTTCAAATAAGCATTTCTTCGTTCCCACCTTCTTTTTGAGCCCAAAGAACCTATTTTTACAAAGGTAAACAAAAAAACAGATCCGCCCCCCTGCTCCCCACGCAAAAGGCGGTGTGTCATTGCACCGTCTTTTGTATTTATCGCCGGGATTACATGGGGCAAATCCGCCGACGGGCTCCCATTGTCGCTTGGCGAGAATGGTTAAAAATACCTCCCGTTGTAATTCTTTTTTTTGTAGCTGTTGCCAATGATCATTCCTACATTCAAATTGAAGTGTGAGTAATCCCTTGCGGTAAAAACGTATTCCGCCGTTATGCGCAAACGCCCCATAACAAAGACTCCCATGCGTGGTGTAACGGCGAAATGATTGGCGTGATCATCGAATTTTACGCCTCGGTAGGAGTCGATGCAGAGGTATGTTTCGTTTCGAATGAATGATCCGCCAACACCGATCCCGGCAAAAAGGGCCGTATGTTCGTCGAACCGTTTATTGTAGTCAAAAAAGAGGGTGGGATTTATGAATATGCTGTTCATCCTTACGATGTCCGGAATTTTGTGAGTAAAGTTGCCGGCTTTGAATTGCAGACCGAGATCAAACGGTTCAGGGCGATTTAATCGCAATTCAAAAAGGAAATTGGTGCTCGCTTCAACATTCATTTCGTCCCACTTTTTGCCGAAATTTATACCGGCCCCGAATTCAAACTCGAACGGTTTCAGGTCGGCGCGTTCGGGGAAACCCGCTTCAAATTCCAAAGGTTTGACACGATTGTGCTCCTGTGCAGTTAATGTAAATATCGCACATAGAGATAAAAAATATAAAAACAATAGTTTTTTCATAGTCCGTGTTTTTTCAGTAGGTTTTTAAATTTTTACAAAAATAGTTGCCGTTCCTTAAGATCATATGGATAATAACGATCGGAAAAACACATGATCGTGTTCATCATGTTTATGTCGTTTCCCGTAGCGATACGGGGGCGTTGAAAAATTCCCCGGAGGAGAAAGCCCTACGAAAGACAACCGGCACCTCACTCCACGATGAGATGCCGGTTGTCTTTCAGGCAGGCGTTTATTTCTGTTCCCGCTTCACGAATTGAGGCACCACAGGATTGTTATACTCCAACGACGTCTTCTCGGCATAGGCGTTGAAATCGGCCTTGTTGTTGTATACGACCCCTTCCGACCAACCGGCGATGAGCATGAATTCGTAGCTGTTCTTGTCGTCGGGCGTTACGGCAAAGGTGTGGTTGCCCAACCAGTCGGATACAAAGCGGTATTCGGGTTGGTATTTATCGGGCACGATCAGCGAGATACCGATAAACTTCACCGCCCACGGGTCGCGGTCGTCGATGTTCTCCGGGTCCTTGATGTTTTCGGTACCGCTCGAAATGACGAGGCCGCCCTTCTGCACGAAGTTGTCTTCCTTCGGTTTCTTGCGCACGCCGCAGCCGGGCATCACGCCCAGGTTTTTGGGATTGAAGGTGTTGAAGGTCACCTGTGAGGTGCAGTAGCTCTGACCGGCATAGGCGGTGTAGGTTTGGTCATATTCGTAAAAGCCGTTGCCCGAGTCCCAGTTGCGGCCTTTGACCCTGACCATCGAGCGGAGCGGGCCGTTGACCACCACTTCGTAGGCGTAGCGGGTATCGGAAATCTGCCCGGCGTTGAAACGCGAACCCTTGGCCAATTCGGCCTGGGCCGGGGTGAAGCGCGGGCTGCTCGCCTTGGTCTTGTTGGCAGGATCCTCGAACAGGCAGATCGCACCGCCGCCGAAACTGTCGTCGACACCCTGGATGTCCGAACCGTAGTCGTGGTTTTCATAAGCCACGCCGTAGCCGTCGAAGTTGCCCATATACAGGCGGTTTGACATCAGCATCGGTTTGCGCTTGGCAAAGACGTCGACGCTGTTGCTGAACCAGATTTTCCAACCCACGTTCTCGCTTTCCCAGAAAGGCATGGTGTGGCGGGCATAGCTGCCGATCGCCGCATGGGTACGGTGTTCGTTCCAACCGCGGTCATTCTGGCCGATGTAGAAGTAGATGGTTCGCTTTTCCTTCGGTTTCAAGTCGACCTGAAAGAAAAGTTCGTCCCACAAGCCGTCTTTATCCAGATCGTCCAGTTGATGGAAAATGGCGTGGCCGTTGGTTTCGGCACGGAGTTGGTGCCCCCCCTGACGGTCGAGCAGCTCCTTGCTCGGAGCCGGAGCCGAAGGCAACCGGGGATCGACCACCGTGATCCACATTTCGTGGATGTCGGGCATCGGGAACGTCTCGCGCGGTATTACCACCGGACAGTTCGTGCGCGCGATGTCAAGCGTGTTGACGATCGTGTATTCGATGCGCGTCCCGGGAGCGAAATTGCCCTGGGTGTACCAGGGGGCGGACTGTGCGGAGGCGCTTGTGGCCGCTACTATCCCGGATAGAATCAGAAACGGTTTTTTCATAGTTTTGTCGTTTTGATGTTGGAAATATCATACAAACCATCCCGAAACATCCGCCCGGAACAGGAGCAGGGAATGTATCGATCCGGTAAATTAAAAAAGGTCGGAAGCGAAGGTAGTGATTTCCGATGAAATTTTCATCATGGTTCCGGGGATGGGACGGGAAATTTGTGCCGTTCCGGGAAATTATTGTATTTTGCGGGAAATTTCCGACATCGATGCCTGGGTTTTTTACGGATTTTAACACCGCTGCCGACGGAGCGCCTGTCCGGAGCGGACGGCAAGGTGCTCCGGTGGTCGGCCTTTCGGTCAACGTCGACGGCCAGACGTCATGCCTGCACGCCGCCTACGTCCAGTCGGTGCTCGATGCGGGGGGCATTCCGCTGTTGATTCCGGCCACGACCGATGCCGATGCGTTGCGCGAAATGGCCGACCGGATGGATGGATTGATCCTCACCGGTGGCTCGGATGTCGACGGACGTTATTTCGGCGAGGCGACCCTTGCCGGGGTGACCGACGTCGATGCGTTGCGCGATGCCTATGACTTCCTGCTGCTCCGGTTGGCGGTCGACCGTCAGGTGCCGGTTTTCGGCATTTGCCGTGGGATGCAGGTGATCCACATTGCTTTCGGCGGCCGTTTTTTTCAGGATATTCCGTCGCAACTGCCCGGTGTGCCGCTCAATCATGCCGTGTGGGGCGAGGGGATTCCGAAAGAGCGACCGGCCCACACCGTACGATTGGCCGAAGGGTCAGTGTTGGCTTCGATCTTCGGGCGGTCCGAAATCGAGGTCAATTCGCGCCACCACCAGGCTGTCAAGGGCGAGGCCCCCGGCTTTCGGACGACGGCCGTCGCTCCCGACGGAGTGATCGAAGCGATCGAAGGGTTTCCCGAGCGACGTATTTTCGGTGTGCAATGGCATCCCGAGAACATGGCCGCCCCGGCAACGCGTGTGAGCGTCCCCGGCCCGGCTGCCGACCCCGATCCGGGGACGCAGGCGCTGTTCCGGTTTTTCATCCATGAAGCATCCTTGTTTCGGCGTGCCAAGGCCATTCACGAAAAATACCTGACGGTCGATTCGCATACCGACACGCCGATGCTTTTCGACCGCTACGCCGTCGTTGACACGGCTCCGACGCTCAAATTGACGCCCGACCCGATGGATATCGGCCGCCGTGATCCCGTGGCCCGGGTCGATCTGGTCAAGATGGCCGAGGGGCATCTCGACGCGGCGATCGAAGCGGCCTATATTCCGCAAGGCCCCCGCAATGAGGTTGCGAACCGCGAAGTTACTGCGCGCGCCGTCGAAATCCTGAAAATTTTACGGGAAATGATCGATGCCCACTCCGGATTAGTGGGCCAGGCCCGCACTTTTGCCGAGGCCGAAGTACTGAAACGCGCCGGGAAAAAATCAATCTTCTTTGGTCTTGAAAATGGTTACGCCTTGGGCCGGAACCTGGAAAATCTAACTATGTTTCGGGAGTTGGGAGTAGTCTATGTCACCCTGTGTCACAACGGGGCGAACGATCTTTGTGACTCGTCGGCAGGGGCGGTTGAACACGGTGGGTTGAGTTCGTTGGGCCGTGAAGCGGTACGCGAAATGAACCGGTTGGGTGTAGTCATCGACCTGTCGCACGCGGCCGATACGACGTTTTGGGATGTATTGAACGAAAGCACGGCGCCTGTTATCGCTTCCCACTCCTCGGCCCGTGCCCTGTGCGACCACCCGCGCAACCTGACCGACGACCAGTTGCGCGCCATCGCGGCCAAAGGAGGCGTGGTGCAGGTGTGTCTCTACCACGGTTTTCTGAGTAAAGATCACCAAGCCACGCTGATGGATGCCGTCGACCACATCGACCATGTCGTCCGCGTAGCGGGCGTCGACTGCGCGGGCATCGGCTCCGACTTCGACGGCGGGGGAGGCATTCCCGGCTGTGACGGGGCCAACGAACTGATCAACATCACCATAGAACTTCTGCGGCGAGGCTATACAGAACCCGATATCGAAAAAATCCTCGGCAGGAACTTGCGCCGGGTCATCGATAACATACAGGCCGCGGCAACGCACTAACCCATACGAAACGATGGCTTTAAACTACATCTGGATCGGCTTTTTTCTTGTAGCCCTGCTCGTAGCCCTCGGTAAACTGCTGCTCACGGGCGATACCGGGGTTTTTACGGAAATCATCAATGCCACGTTTTCCTCGGCCAAGACAGGTTTCGAAATTTCGTTGGGGTTGACCGGAATCCTCGCCCTGTGGCTCGGCATTATGAAGATCGGCGAACGTGGCGGCGTGATCAACACCTTTGCCCGCGTGGCCGCACCGTTGTTCGGAAAACTTTTTCCGGAAGTGCCGAAAGGCCACCCGGTAATCGGCGGGATGTTTATGAATTTTTCGGCCAATCTGCTCGGCCTCGACAATGCCGCCACCCCCCTTGGCCTTAATGTGATGCAACAGCTTCAGGAACTTAACCCGAAAAAGGACACCGCATCGAATCCGATGATCATGTTCCTGGCGATCAACGCCTCTGGGCTGACATTGATCCCGGTGACGATCCTGATGTATCGCGCCCAACTCGGGGCTGCCAATCCGGCCGATGTCTTTATTCCTATCCTGTTGTCGACCTTCGTGTCGACCTTCGTCGCCATTATGCTGATCGGCATCCGGCAGCGCATCCGGCTTTGGGACCGCGCCGTGCTCATTCCGCTCGGGACCATCCTGTCGGCCGTTGCCGGTATCGTATGGTTGTTCACCGCCCTCGACCGCGAAGCAATTTCGGGTTATGCCACCGTTTTCTCAAACATCCTGCTGCTGCTCGTCATCTGCGGCTTCATCGTGGCAGGGTTGCGCAAGCGGATCAACGTCTACGACGCTTTCATCGACGGCGCCAAAGAAGGATTCAAAACCGCCGTCACAATCATCCCCTATCTGATCGCCATCCTGGTCGGAATCGGCGTGTTCCGGGCCTCGGGAGCCATGGATTTCCTGATGCAAGGCGTCGAATCGGCCGTCGTGGCCTGCGGCTTCGATGCCGGGTGGGTCGGCGCTGTCCCC
>JAITVB010000249.1 GCA_031286025.1 Rikenellaceae bacterium | reverse complement strand
TTTGTCCTTTTTTGTTTAGTTCCGTGCGAAGACCGAAGGGCGTCATTTGTCTTGAAAAGTGTTTTCGGCTTGGAAAGACACCTGTTTTTGAAATATTAATTTTTAGTTTAAATAAATAGTGTTGTTGCAATGTAATCAATTAATTATAATTGTATGTATGCAAAATCACTGAAAATCCCGAAAAACTCAAAAAATCCGATCAAAAAGGCTATCTTTGTAAGGATAAAATTCAAGTTCTTGCGCTAACGAACAAAAAAAATCCCTGTACGGGGACGTATTTTCCCGTGTGGAGGCACACTAAAAAAATGGACTTGTGATGAAAAAATTTTTGTTTTTGGTCTTTTTTGCCTCGTTGGTTTTTGCCGCTCAGGCTCAAATGTCGATCTCGTCGGGAGCGGTAAACGGGGTGTCCTCACCCTCCCCCGGACAGGGGCAACAGACCCAACCCCGGTGGGACGACACCTCGAAATCGTCGTGGCCCGCGGGGTTCGAAATTGTCAAAATCCCCTCGTCGGCCGACGGCGAAATCCAACTCGCATACCTGCATAAAGCGACTCGTCCGGGCCGCCCGCTGATCGTGAGCCTCCACACCTGGAGCGGCGATTATTCGCAAATGGATCCGCTTGTGGGGGATATCGTGATGCGCGATTACAACTACATCCACCCCGATTTTCGCGGACGGAACGATCGTCCCGAGGCGTGCGGCAGCCCGTTGACACTTTCCGATTTGCAGGACGCGATCGAGTATGCGGTGCGCGAAACGGCGGCCAATTCCGGCGAAGTGCATATCATCGGTACCTCGGGCGGCGGCTACATGGCGTTGTTGGCCTACCTGAAACTACCCTATCCGGCGAAAAGTTTTTCGGCCTGGGCTCCGATCTCCGACCTCGAAGCGTGGTACTGGGAGTCGGTGGGCCGCAAGCAAAAATATGCCGATGATATCCTGGTTTGTGTATCGAAAAACGGTGAATTCGACGACGCGGCTAAGGCCGAAGCCCGCTTCCGTTCGCCGCTCCGTCAGAATTTTTCCGACGGATTGAGGAAAGGGCGGAAGCTGTATATTTATGAGGGGATCCACGACGGCTACACCGGTTCGGTCCCCATCACTCATTCGCTCAGGATGTATAACCGGTTGGGGGAACTTATGGGGATGGGCCTCGAAGAGGAAAACGGGGCGGTGAGCGACCGCGAGATGCTCGACCTGGTTACCCGTCGTTACGATCCGAATCATCAGGACAACCTGACGATCGGCGGCCGTGCCGTCTATTTGCAGCGGATGTTCCTGGGTCGGGATGGGCAGGAAGTCCGACTGACCGTCTTTGAAGGCGGCCATGAACAGTTGGATGCTCAGGCGTTGGCCCTGATCGATGGATTTCGATCTGGCGACGGTCTGCGCATTTTCGCCATCGGCGACTCGAACGGCGCCAACCCCGGCGGTTGGGTCGACCAATTGCGTGCCGAACTGCCTTACAGCCGGATCGTCAATAATTCGCAGGGCGGTCGCACGATCGGTTTTGTCAACAATGGCCGTGTGGAACTCAACGCTTTGGCCAATATCGGCACTTACTTATCCGATGGCCAAAAGGCGCTCGACCCGGGCACCCGCTATGACTTTATTATTCTTTGCTTAGGCACGAACGACACGAAAGCCGATTTCGCCAACGACCAACAGGTGGTTCCCGCCAATTTCGAGAAGTTGCTGAAAACGGTTCTGGACAGCCCTCTGGTCGCCGATGGCGCCCGGGTGATTGTCGTTTCGCCCCCTCCGATGGGCATCGACAATATGGCCGATAAATACGTGGGCGGCAACGATCGCCTGGGCGCGTTGGTGCCGCAGATGGAGGCGGTCGCCCGGAAATACGGCTGTCCCTTTGTCGATATTTACCATCCGCTCCAGTCGGTTTTCCGGTCTTATGCCGAGGACGGGGTACACATGACCCCGGCCGGTCAGCGGATTGCAGCCGGAGAAATTATCCGGATGTTGAACGAGAACCTTCCCGTGGGAGGCGAACGGTAGGCCGGCGTGGGTACCGTAACCATCGTCAAAGCCTCTGCCGGTTCGGGTAAGACTTACCGTTTGGCCTACGAATACGTACGCCGGGTGGTGACCGACCCCGACCTCTATCGCTCGATACTGGCGGTCACCTTTACCAATAAGGCGACCGAGGAGATGAAGCGCCGTATCACCGCCGAGATCAACGACCTGGCTAATGGCCGCACGGCGGCGGGAAAAGAACCGTCCTTCCTGTCCGAATTGTCCCGCGACCTGGAATTTTCGCCGGAAGAAATCGCCGTCCGGGCCAAGCGCGTGCGGACGAAAATCCTGCACGACTATTCGCGCTTTACAGTGCTGACGATCGACAAATTTTTTCAACGGATCATCCGCGCTTTCCTGCGCGAGTTGGACATCGAGAGCGATTTCTCGCTCGAACTCAACACCGACACCGTTTTGGCCGATGCCGCCGATCGCCTGATCGAAGCCACGGTGTCCGATACGGATTTGCGGCGGTGGATCGCCGGATTCATCGAGGAACAGATCGACGAAGGCCGTCGTTGGGACGTCCGGGGTGATATCATTTCTCTCGGCCGCCAACTTTTTTCGGAAGGCGAACACACGGTCGACGCTACTTCGGGCCATGAGCGCAAAGAGGCGCTTTCCTCCATTCTGAAAGAGGCGCTCTCAAAAGTGGCGGCCGTGAAATCGAAAATGACCGCTCTGGCACAGGAGGCTGTCGGGCGGATTGAAGGCGCGGGACTGACGGTGGCCGATTTCTCGTATGCCCAGGGCGGTGTGGCCGGTTACCTCTACCGGGTAGCCGCAGGTAAAGTCGAGGAAAAATACGGATCGCGTGTGTCCGATGCCCTGGTTTCCGATGAAAAGTGGACTTCAAAAACTTCGCCCAGAAAAGGCGAGGTCCGGGTGCTTGTTCCGGTCCTGCGCCCGATCCTCGGCGAAATCATCCGCCTGTATGACGAAAATGGCCGTTTTTTCCATACCGCAGGCCTTGTCCGGGAAAATTACCGTACTTACGCCGTGCTGTCAGATCTGGCCCGCTCCGTGC
>JAITVB010000213.1 GCA_031286025.1 Rikenellaceae bacterium | reverse complement strand
GGGGGGGGCCCCCGGTGTCCCCGCCGGTTAACCCCCCCGGTTTTTTTTTTCATCTCTTTGGGGGGGGGGGGGGGTGAAATCGGGATTTTGGCCGGCCTCGCCCGGGTCGCCTTTCAGGTAGAGGAAGAAGTCGGGCATGTCGGTACCCCCTTCCCAGGAGGGATCGCCGTTGTTCCTGATGTATTCCACCCACACCTCGTAGGCGGACTTTCCCTCAGGACCCTTCGGAAATTCAAAATGTTGGTCGACTGCGCATGACACACAGAACAGCAAACAAAGTAACCAACCTGCTAAATAAACACTCAAGCTTTTCATAATTGCTCAGTTTGAAGATTAATTGGTTTTTGTTAAAAAATTTAATCTATTCGATCACGGACAACGCGGCGGCAACGTCAAAAGTTTGTCGGCTTCATCCGCCGCCGCACCGAAATCCATAGGATTTGTCTATTCCGATATTCGAATTGACTATGACGGTGCAAAGAAAAGCAATTTAGATGTAAAAACCATAATCGACCCTATCATATTTTGTGGTATTTTTAACAGACTCCCATGCTTTTCATGCCGATCCCTGTCCAATCCGACGATCGGGTATAATACTATACCGCAACGGAACTGTTTGGACAGGATATGAGAATCAACAGTTAAGAGAACATAACCGTTGATAGAAAAGTCATCCGAAAAATAGGCTATAATATTGACTGTCCGTATTTTGTGGATGTTTTTTCACGACTCCCCGATACCGACCCAATGGACAACTACCCCAATATAATCAAAATTTATTTATTTTGTATGCGATGCATACGAAAAAAAGTTAAAATATTTTGTTCAACGGTTTTCGAACAACAACTCTCCGCTGTTCACAGATTCCGAAACCATTATCATCATGCTCTACTGCATCGCCCGCGAAAACCGACACTGCGGGCAAGAGCGGAAACCGCTTGCAGGCCATGCCGGGCCGCGAGGAGAAGACGGCGAAGCCAAACCGCAAATTAATTTGCGTTTGCGCCCGGCTTGCACTATCTTTGTCCTGACGAGGTAAAACCGACCGGGCGCCGGGAGGCGCTTTCGCCCGAAAACAAAGGACAGAATATGAAACGGACCCATTGGAGGATTATCGGTGTGGCAGGGCTGCTGCTGTTGGCCTCGTCATGCGTGTCGACCAAAAAACACAACCTGCTCAACGCCGACCTGATCCGTACCGAGAACGAGCGCGACCGGGCCCTGGGCCGGGTGACCCGGCTCGAAGACGACGCGGCCCGGGCTACTGCAGAAAGGGCCAGGCTGCAAAAGGAACTGGCTGCGCTGAAGACCAATTACGCCGACCTGCGGAGCCAATACAGCCGTCTGGTGGCCGACAACTCGGCCGACGCCGCCCGGATGCTCGGCCAGATCGAAGAAAGCCGCGCCAAGTTGGCCGAACGCGAAGCCCGCATGGCCGAACTCGAACAGACGCTCCGCAACCGCGAGGAGGCGCTCAACGCCATCCGCCGCAAGGTGGCCGACGCCCTGTTGGGCTTCGAGGGCAAGGGGCTGACGATCACCCAGCGCGACGGCAAGGTGTATGTGTCGATGGAGGAAAAACTGCTCTTCAGGTCGGGCAGCTTCGACATCGACCCCGAGGGTGCGCGTGCCGTGCGCGACCTGTCGACCGTGTTGGCCCAGAACCCCGACATCAACGTGATGGTCGAAGGACACACCGACAGCGTGTCCTACCGCGGGTCGGGCAACCTGAAAGACAATTGGGACCTGAGCATGAAACGCGCCACGACCGTTACCCGCCTGATCCTCGAAAACCAGAGCGTCGAGGCGAGCCGTATCACCGCTGCCGGTCGGGGCGAATTCCTGCCGTTGGCGCCGAACGACTCGCCCGAAAACCGCCAACGCAACCGCCGCACGGAAATCATCCTGACGCCCAAACTCGACGAACTGCTGCAGCTGACCGCCGGGGCTGGTTAATAATGGTTCGGGATAACTTCAGGCACTAAAAAATGGCATGGCCATGAGACTAAATACTTCCGAGCGAATCATAATCGTGCTGTTGGTCGCCAAGATCGCGGCGATCCTTTATTCTTTCTGGCAGCCGCTTCATCCCGCGCTGAACCGCGTGTCGACCATCCTCACGCTTTTGTTGGTTTACCTGCTGTGGACGGACTATAAACGAAAAAAACAAGCGAAAAAAAACGAATGAAACGCATCTTACTGAAATTGAGCGGCGAATCGCTCGGCGGTCTTTCGGGCGCCGGTATCGATACCGGCGTGCTGAACAGCTACGCCGCCCAGATCAAAACCGTCGCCGCGAAAGGCGTCGAAGTGGCGATCGTCGTCGGCGGCGGCAACATGTACCGCGGGTCGGGCGAGGCTAACGCGGGTTTCGACCGGGTACGCGGCGACCAGATGGGGATGTTGGCTACGGTGATCAATTCGCTCGCCCTGCAATCGGCCCTCGAAGCGATCGGTGCACCGGTGCGCGTATTTACCTCGATCCGGATGGAGCCGGTGGGAGAGTTGTACGGCAAGGCCAAGGCGGTCGAAGCACTCCGCAACGGCGAGGTGGCGATCCTGGCCGGCGGTACGGGCAACCCCTTCTTTACGACCGACACGGCCTCGGCTCTGCGGGCGGTCGAAATCGAAGCCGACGTGCTGCTCAAAGGCACTCGCGTAGACGGCGTTTACACCGCCGACCCCGAAAAAGACCCGTCGGCCGTCAAGTTTTCCGAAATTACGTTCGACGAAGTGTATCGACGCAACCTGAAAGTGATGGATCTTACCGCTTTTACAATGTGCAAGGAAAACAACCTGCCGGTGGTGGTCTTCGATATGGACGACGAAGGCAACCTGCTGCGGGTGGTGAGCGGCGAAGCCATCGGGACAACCGTGAAAAACGCATAAAAACATACAATTATGATGGAAACCAACGAAATATTGGATGCCGCGAAGGAGAAAATGAACCGCACGGTCGAGCATCTCGACAACGAACTGCTGAACATCCGCGCAGGCAAGGCAAGCCTCAATGTGTTGAACGCCGTGGTGGTCGACTACTATGGCACGCCGTCGCCGGTAAACCAGGCGGCGAGCGTCACGGTGCCCGACGCCAAGACGGTGCTCGTGCAGCCATGGGACAAGAAGATGATCCCGATAATCGAAAAGGCGATAATGGCGGCCAACATCGGCCTTACGCCGTCGAACAACGGCGACCAGATCCGGCTTTCGATCCCTCCGCTGACCGAGGAGCGCCGCAAGGAACTCGTGAAACAGGTGAAAGCCGAGGCTGAAAACGCCCGGGTGAGCCTGCGCAATGCGCGTCGCGACGCTGTCGAACATTTTAAGAAATCGCAGAAGGAAGGCATGGCCGAAGACATAGCCAAGGATGGCGAAGAAGCCGTCCAACGCATGTTGGAAAAGTTCTCGAAGAAGATCGACGAACTCTTCACCGCCAAAGAGAAGGAGATTATGACGGTGTAGGATGCAGGCCCGGCATGTCCCCGCATCGGGGGAATCACCCCGAACCAAGTACGTCCCATCAGGAAAGCGTTGCTTTTCCTGAAATTTTCGCGACACTCCTATATAAATAAAGAGCGGAAGAATAAAACCATAATTATAGGGGAAGCAGGAGAAAGCACAGCCTTGTCGCCCGTCCCTGTCGCTTGGGTAAACGAAAATTTCCGAAAAATTTTGTTTATCCAAAATTTTACTACCTTTGTGGGCTGTTTAAAAGAAACGAGAGGGTGCGGAAATTCCGGCGTCCTCTATAATTATCAAAAAGTCAGACGAATATGCCGAAGATCAAAACCAATTCCGGTGCGAAAAAGCGTTTTACGCTTACCGGAACCGGTAAAATCAAAAGAAAGCACGCGTACAAACGTCACATCCTGACCAAGAAAACGACCAAGCAGAAGCGCAACCTCACCTATTCGAGCCTGGTGGCTCCCGCCGATGAGGCCAACGTGAAACTGCTGTTGGTGAAATAACACCGTGCGCCTCCCGGGCGGGGAGGGAAAACATGCGCCCGACAATCTTTATTTAGTTAACGCAAGAGTATTTAGCCCCCAAGAGCCTGCATAGCCGGGCCGCTAACCGCTCGTAAAACGAAACATTATGCCCAGATCAGTCAACGCCGTGGCCTCGCGGGCCCGGAGAAAAAAAGTGCTCAAACTCGCCAAAGGCAACTTCGGCTCAAGGAGAAACGTGTGGACCGTCGCGAAAAACACGGTCGAAAAAGGTCTCACCTATGCTTATCGCGACCGCAAGGACAAGAAGCGCCTCTTCCGCGGCCTGTGGATCCAACGTATCAACGCCGGTGCACGCTTGCACGGAATGACCTATTCGCAATTCATGGGCCAGGTACACGCCAGGGGAATCGCCCTCAACCGCAAGGTGTTGGCCGA
>JAITVB010000208.1 GCA_031286025.1 Rikenellaceae bacterium | reverse complement strand
AGCACGAATTACCGCTCGAACTGCCATCGGTCGAAAACTTCGGGCCGACGGCCGAGGGCGAACCGCCGTTGGCCCGCGTCAAGGGGTGGCAGCGGATGGCCGATGAACCGTTCGAATTGAGCACGATGCCCGGGTTCGCCGGATCCAGTGCCTACTACCTGCGCTATATGGACCCGCACAACGACAAGGCGTTGGTTTCGAAAGACGCCGACGAATACTGGCGCAGTGTCGATCTTTATGTCGGCGGTATCGAGCACGCAACGGGCCACCTGATGTACAGTCGTTTCTGGAATAAATTCCTGTTCGACCTGGGCTATGTCTGCGAGGACGAGCCGTTCAAAAAACTCGTCAACCAGGGGATGATCCAGGGCCGGTCGAATTTCGTGTACCGCGTCAAGGGGACGAACAATTTCGTTTCACTCGGACTGAAAGACCGGTATGACACGCAGGAAATTCACGTCGATGTGAATATCGTGCGCAACGATATACTCGACCTCGAAGCTTTCAAGAAATGGCGGCCCGAGTTCGCCAACGCCGAATTCGTGTTGGAAGACGGAAAATATGTATGCGGTTGGGCGGTCGAAAAGATGTCGAAGTCGATGTTTAACGTGGTCAATCCCGATATGATCGTCGAACAATACGGCGCCGACACGCTTCGAATGTACGAGATGTTCCTCGGCCCGTTGGAACAGGCCAAGCCGTGGGATACAAACGGGATCGACGGCGTACACAAGTTCCTGCGGCGTTTCTGGCGCCTGTTCTTCAGCCGGGGCAATGTGCTCATGGTCAGCGACGAAGCTCCGGCGGAGAAAGAATTGAAGTCGCTCCACAAGACGATCAAAAAGGTGTCCGAGGATATCGAGAATTTCTCGTTCAACACGTCGGTCAGTGCCTTTATGATCTGCGTCAACGAGTTGATCGAGGCCGGTTGCAACAAACGGGCGGTGTTGGAGCCTTTGGTCGTGCTGCTGTCGCCCTTTGCGCCGCACATTGCCGAGGAACTGTGGGCGCAGTTGGGCAATGCCGGATCGGTAGTGGCCGCCACCTGGCCCGCCTGGGACGAAAAGCACCTTGCGGAAAACGACATCGAGTATCCGGTATCGTTCAACGGGAAGATGCGGTTCAGGATCACGCTGCCTGCCGCGATGGGGCCGAAAGAAGTCGAGGCGGCGGTGTTGGCCGCTGCCAACACCGCCAAATATACCGAAGGACGCGTGCCGAAGAAGGTGATCGTCGGCCCCGGGAAGATTATAAATGTTGTGGTTTAGTTTTTTGCAGCCCTCCCGGGCAAGGTCGATATCTCCGTGTACCGGGAGGCGCCACTCTGCTTTTTCTTTAGGAAAAAGCAGGCGAGAAATCAAACGCTCAAGCTAAAAGCCAAAAAATATTCCGAAAAGCTGCCCTGTCGACAACTCGGCCCTACAAGGCTTAAACAGGAAACTACACGACGCTTTTCCACATATTTTTCTTCACACTTTTTGCTTGGATGCGCGGATGGCTTTCGACCGCGAACAATGCTGACGCGCCGCAACGAATTGCTTTGGTTATGATTTATCCTTCGGATTTTGAGATAAAGATCGGTTTCGACCGCATCCGCCGCCAGATCGAGGCAGGCTGCATCACGCAGCGGGCCAGGGAACGGGCGGCGGAGGCCGGATTTATGACCGCGTATGCCGCCGTTGAGCGGGAGATCGCCCGCACCGACGAGATGCGTGTCCTGCTGATGATGGAAAACAGTTTCCCACAGGAAGGATTTGTCGACTTGGGTTACCTGCTGAAAAAAAACGAGGTGATCGGGGCGTTTCTCGAAAAGGAAGAATTGGTCATTGTCCGTCGCGGGTTGGTGGCATTGGGCGAACTGATCGCCTTTTTCCGGGCCAGAGAGGAGAGCGGGCTTTACCCCCGGCTGTGCGAGTTGTTAGCCGGCATCCGGGCTTTTCCGCAGATCGTGCGGCAGATCGACGGCATCGTCGACCCCCACGGCAACATCCGCGACAACGCTTCACCCGAACTACAGGACATTCGTCGCACGATGCGCGACCGACAGGGCCAAATTTCAAAACGATTGCAGCAGATTATGCGCGAGGGACAATCGGCGGGCTATATCAACGCGGAAGCCTCCGTTTCGATCCGCAACGGCCGTGCCGTGATCCCCGTCGGCGCCGCCAATAAACGAAAACTGAAAGGTTTCGTACACGATGAGTCCGGCACCGGCAAAACGGTTTATATCGAACCGCTTGAAATCGTCGAGATCAACAACGAAATCAAGGAGTTGGAATACGCCGAACGGCGCGAGATCGTAAAAATCCTCGGGCGCTTTACCGACGAATTGCGGCCTCATGCCGAAGAACTGGCTTCGGCCGGCGAATTCCTGGCCGAGATCGACTTCCTGAGGGCCAAGGCGCGGTGGGCGTTGGCCAACGATTGCGTAAAACCGATCCTCGTCGCCACGCCGCAGATCGCCCTCCACGCCGCCCGTCATCCGCTGTTGGCGCAAACGTTGGCCAGGGAGCAGAAAAAGGTGGTGCCGCTCGACCTGACCCTCACCCCCGAAAGGCATATGCTGATCATTTCCGGCCCCAATGCCGGAGGGAAATCGGTGTGCCTGAAAACCACCGGATTGCTACAATATATGCTGCAATGCGGCTTGCTGATTCCGGCTTCGGAAAATTCGGAAACGGGCATTTTCCACGATATTTTTATGGACATGGGCGACGAGCAGTCGATCGACAACGACTTAAGTACTTACAGTTCGCATTTGCTGAATATGAAGACGATGCTGCGCGGCGCTTCGGCCCACAGCCTGGTGCTGATCGACGAATTCGGCAGCGGCACCGAGCCCGCGATGGGGGGTGCGATTGCCGAAGCGGTGTTGCAACAGTTTGAATCCAAGGGAGTTTTCGGTGTCATCACGACCCACTAATCCAACCTGAAATATTATGCGGCGGGGGCTGAAGGTATACAAAACGGGGCAATGGCTTTCGACGTGCAGCAGATCCGTCCGTTGTTCCGTCTTGAGATGGGCAAGCCGGGCAGTTCGTTCGCCATGGAGATCGCCCGCAAGATCGGGTTGCCCGAGGAAATTCTGCAATCGGCTGCCGACAAGGTGGGCGGCGAGCAGATCAATCTCGAACGCCAACTGCGTGAAATCGCCCGTGACAAACGCTACTGGGAGGGCAAACGCGACCGTATCCGTCTGGCCGAGAAACGTACCGACGAGTTGGCCGAGCGTTACGAAAAGGAGCTTTCCGAATTGCGCGGGCAGCATAACAAACTGATCCGCGAAGCGAAAGACGAGGCCTGTCGCTTAGTCGAAGAAGCCAACAAGCGTGTCGAAAACACCATCCGTGAAATCCGCGAGTCGCAGGCCGAAAAGGAAAAGACCCGTGCCGCCCGTGCCGAACTCGAAACGTTCAAGGAAAAACTGTTCGGTGAGCAGCGGGCCGAAAGCGAAAAACTCGACCGCAAGATGGAGCAGTTGCGCCAACGCGAAGAGCGCCGTGCCGAACGCAAGGAACGACGGGGTGAACCGGTCGCCGGAAAACCGGCCGGGGAAACGCCCTCCAAATCCAACCAGGAGTTGGCCGTGGGCGACAAGGTGCGCATCGAGGGACAATCGGCTGTCGGCGAAGTGACGGAGATCTCCGGCAACAAGGCCGTCATCGCTTTCGGCCAGATCCGCACGACGATCGACCCGAAGCGCCTCGAAGTGATCTCGAACAACGAATACCGCCAACGCGTCAAGGAACACCGTTCGCAAAACGCCATCCTCACCAATTACGACACATCGAAACGCCGCCTCGACTTCCGCCGGCAGATCGACCTGCGCGGCGAGCGTGCCGCCGATGCCTTGGATATCGTGCGCGACTACATCGACGAAACCGTCATGTTGGGCATTCCCGAAGTACGCATCCTCCACGGCAAAGGTACCGGCGCTCTAAAAGAAGAGATCCGGAAATATTTAAGGACGGTACCAGAAGTCGCGGAAGCGGCCGACGAACATGTCGATCTCGGGGGAGCCGGGATCACGGTGGTACGGTTGAACAACTAACCGGTTTTTCTGTTATTCGATCAGGGGCAGGGTGCGACGGGCTTCTTCGCGGGTGAGCAGATTAAAATGCCACCATTCGGCAGGAAGTACCCGGAAACCGGATTCGGTCATTACCTTTCTCAGCAACAGTCGATTATCGAGTTGCACCTGCGTGATTCTGCCCTGGCGCAGGAGTTGGGCCTCAAGGCTGACGCGGGCTTCATCGCCAAAATAGTCATAAGGGCTGCCCATATCGAGGATCAACAACTTGGTCGCAGGATCGATGATCGTCACATCGACCGCCGCGCCGTAGTTGTGCAGGCCGCCGCCTCGGGCAGGGTTGCTGACGAAATCGCGTTTGTCGGTACCTTTGACCAGGTTCCACATTTGCTGTTGGACCGACATCGGGCGGGCAGCGTCATAGAGGCGGATCGAATATTCGGGGTGGAGTTTCCGGAGCATACGTTGGGCGGCCATCAGTTTTTCGGCCGTCGCGGGTAACATAAATGCCTTATGGAGATCGTCATAGAGAACACGGCCCATAAAATTATCGGGGGTGGCATAAACCATACAAATGTCGATCGACGGGTCGAGTTCTGCGATATCGACCAAGCCCATTGCCCGCAGGCGGGCTTCGGTCGGGGTGTCGGGACGGGAGGTTTCGGCGGGTATGACGGTTACAGCAACCGGTAACCCCTCCGCAAAAAGCGTGTCGGCAACACCGGTCGACTTTGGCGACGGGTTGCCGCCGCATGAGGCGAGCAGCAGGGTCAGGAGTACAATCCACAGTTTTTTCATCGCCGGAGACGAGTGTTATTCGGCTTGCTCTACGTTAATCGGCATCGTCTTCCACGACATCGGCCAGATCGGTGTAGAGGCGGCCGGCGAGGTGATCGATCTCATGTTGAAAAATCACGGCCGTAAAACCTTCGACCGTGTCGCTCCGTTCTGAAAATGTTTCACGGTCGGTGTGGGTCACCACGATTCGGGTCGAGCGTTTCACCCCGCCCCGCTTGCCGGGAACCGAGAGGCAGCCCTCGGAGCCGATGGCCGTTTCCTCGGAATAGGATTCGATCCGGGGGTTGATATAAAACTCGAACGGTTCGTTCTCCTTGTCAAAGCGTTGCACACAGACCAACTGCTTCGAAACACCCACCTGCGGAGCAGCGATCCCTACGCCGGGGTTGGTCGGGTCTTGCACCGTGGCGAGCATCCTGGCGATCAACACATCGAAATAGTTTGAATTCATCTCGCCCCGGGCCAACAAGATGGCCGTTCGGCGCAACAGCATGGAATCCTGCGGATTACCGACTGTCCACAGGCGCATCTTGCCCGCCCCGGGGTCGGTGCCGATCAGGTCGCGTTCGACGGAAGTAAAGGGATTGCAGGCGGTCATCAAGATCGGAAGGATAAGGAGGAATTTTTTCATCGGAAAGATATTTTGCGATGAAGCCATTTGGCTCCTATCACCTGTGTTTATCGGCCCACGGCAAGAGATTTTTATGCATTGGAGACCACATTTCTTTGCCGGATCAGGCATAAAAATCTTCGGGGAGCGTAACCACGCGCATTGGACTATGCCGCAGGTAGTGCCGCTTTTTATACGACCGACGTACCTGTGAAGCGACGGACAGACTAACGCGGTTAAACCTTTTTTGAGAAAGCCATGCTTTCCCGAAACTTGCCTTGCCTTGACGGAACTATTTGTAAATTTCCCTTTTGGCCGCCTTCAACGTATTCTTCATCAGCGAAATAATCGTCATCGGCCCCACCCCGCCCGGAACCGGCGTGATATAGCTGCACTTCGGCGCCACCTCGTCAAACTTCACGTCGCCCAACAGTTTCCAACCCGACTTCGTCTTCTCGCTCGGCACACGCGTAATCCCCACATCGACCACCACCGCCCCGGGCTTCACCATATCGGCCGTCACAAACTCGGCGATGCCGATCGCGGCGATCACGATGTCGGCCTGGGCCACCGTCTGCGACAGGTTGTGCGTACGGCTGTGGCAAACCGTCACCGTGCAGTCCCGACCTTTCTGCGAGAGCAGGTTGGCAATCGGGCGTCCCACGATATTGCTTCGGCCGATTACCACACAGTTTTTTCCGACCGTCTCGATCTTATAGTATTTCAGCAACTCAAGGATGCCGTCGGGCGTAGCGGGCAAGTAAGAAGGCAAACCACTGATCATACGCCCGGTGTTGACCGGATGGAACCCGTCGACATCCTTGCGCGGATCGATCGCCTCGATCACCCGTTGCTCGGAAATATGCCCGGGCAAAGGCAATTGCACGATGAAACCGTCGACCTCCGCGTCGTTATTCAATTTTTCGATTTCGCCCAACAAAAAATCCTGAGTGACCGACTCTTCAAAGCGCAGGACCGTCGAACGGAAACCCACCTCGGTGCACATCCTTTCCTTATGGCCCACATAGGTTTGGCTCGCGCCGTCGTCGCCCACGAGGATCGCCACCAGGTGCGGGGCGCGGCAGCCCGCGGCCGTCATTTCGTTTACCTGGGCCGCAATCACAGCTTTCAGGCTGTCGGCCACTTCCTTGCCGTTGATCAGGTTCATATCGCGTCTGTTTGATTATTTGCGGCGTTTCATCGGGTGGCCCATTCTTCCCATCGGCGTATTGGCCACGGTTTTCATCATCTTGCGCGTGTCTTCGAATTGCTTCAGCAGACGATTGACATCCTGGATCGGGCGGCCGCTGCCCCTGGCGATACGGTCTTTGCGCGAACCGTTGATCACCTGAGGATTGGCCCGTTCGAACGGAGTCATCGAATGGATGATCGCCTCGGTATATTTAAACGTGTCGTCGCCGATCTCGACGTCTTTCAGCGCCTTGCCCACGCCGGGGATCATCGAGGCCAGGTCTTTCAGGTTGCCCATTTTTTTGATCTGCGCGATCTGGGCCAGAAAATCATTGAAATCAAACTGGTCTTTGACCAGTTTCTTTTTCAGGCGCCGGGCCTCTTCTTCGTCGAATTGTTCCTGAGCGCGCTCAACGAGCGAAACGATGTCGCCCATCCCCAGGATACGGTCGGCCATACGCTCAGGATG
>JAITVB010000200.1 GCA_031286025.1 Rikenellaceae bacterium | reverse complement strand
TGGTGCCATAGCTCAGTTGGTAGAGCAAAGGACTGAAAATCCTTGTGTCCCTCGTTCGATTCGTGGTGGCACCACGATCAAAATGAAAACTCCCTGAATTTCGATGAAATTCAGGGAGTTTTCATTTCCTCCGGAGAGATCAACAAGCACCTTCGAGCACCTGAAAAAATAAACCGGGCGGGATATGGAAAGCCCTCCCCAATAAGTCCGTTAAAAGATCATTTCTCATTGACTCACAGCATCTTGTTTAATATTACCGTCGGTTGACTGATGTTACCGAAAAAAAAACGTTACGAACTCATATTTTGTTGGTTTTCAGAAAAATTATGCATTACTTTGAGATATCTTCGATGGCGCAACGTCATGGGCCGGACAGTTTTTGCTCATCACGAGCGATTCTGCTAAGAAAGGGTCGACAGTAGTCATTCACTTAACCTTAGAATATCATGAAAGCAAACATTTTCGCATTTCTGACGGCTTTGCTTCTGCTGCCCGTAATGTTCGCGGGCTGCAACAATGCAAACGACGATGAACTCCCCGAAGACAAAATCCTGCCGGTATTATCCAACGGCAAAATCGAAACCGGTGGCGACGGTGTACTCGCCAACGAGGAGTTAACCGCTTTTTTTGAGAAGTATCTGCCAACGCTTTCCGGTTCCCAGTCCGAATGTTTCTTTGTGGGCGACAAAGAAAACAAGTGCTTAATAATTAACAGTGCGGATGAATTAAGAAAAATTATTTCTTCTTCCTCCGTCGAGTTGCCGACAATAGATTTCGGTTCCTATACACTCGTTATGGGACAACACATGATAGACGGCACCGCTTATCGTGTTGTCACCCAAGAAATAGCCGTTAATTCGGACAAAAAAGAGCTGACCCTGAGCGTGAAAAAACCGGATGGTACTTATACCGTAATTTGCCCGGTATATTATTGGGGGCTATATCCAAAATTAACTCAGGAAGCCATTGGTGTTAATCTTATTATTTTGTAATCGGCCATGAAAAGACTTGTTTTATTAGCAGGATTTGCTCTGTGTTTTTATCAATGCACTTTAGAGCAGTTGGAACCATCGAGTAATTATGGTGGTAACGACAATGAACTATTGACAAAGGGAATTGAAGGGGATAAGGATTCCTTATATGTTATAGAAAGAATAGGGGATTCCTTATTCATAGTGGAGAATGGGAAGCATTATGCTGTTGACCCGGATGTGATAACCGTTAAACTAAAGCCCGGAATAGGCAGAATCGGAGAAGATATAAAAGAATTACGTTCCAATAAGTTAGGTTATATCGACGTAGGGGTGCCAAAAGATATTGGTGTTGAAAAATTCCGCTCCGTGTTGGAAGAGAGAGGTGAATTTGAAACTGTTGAATTTAATACCATAGGAGAGTATTGCTTTATGCCCAATGACGGCCGCATAAATGAACAGTGGTATCTCAACAGTATCAATGCCAATTACGCATGGGATATTACTGCAGGAAATTCAAGCGTAAAAGTTGCGATTATTGATTCGGGCGTAGATTGGAATCATCCCGATTTGGGAGTCGGTACAGATGGATATAGCAATATCAATGCGTCGCTTGGATGGAATTATATTACCAACAACAATAACGTGATAACGACAAATTACCATGGTACAATGGTTGCCGGAATTATCGGAGCTAAAACCCATAATTCATCCCGAGGAATAGCAGGCCTTGCCGGAGGTAAGGGCTCTGCCGGAATTACAATGATTCCTTATTGTGTAGGTATTACAGGCCCTAATTCTGCTGTTCTTGATGATGCTATTATGGATGCTGTTTCTAAAGGAGCACGGGTGATTCAGTTAAGTTTAGGAGTGGGATCGACATCTGCCATAAATGCGGCTATTGCTTACGCCGTAAATAAACATGTTGTTATTGTCTGCGCTTCAGGGAACAACGGGGGTGGGACTGGTGTAGGAGGTGCCGTTTCTATCCGGCTTCGAACAGCGATGTCATAGCCGTAGGTGCTATTGATCAAAATAATCGCCGTGCAGGTTTCTCAAATTATGGGACTAATTTGGATGTGGTTGCTCCCGGTGTCAATATATTAAGTACGACACTAAATGGTAATTACGACAGTGATAGTGGAACGTCATTTGCCGCCCCCCAAGTCTCCGCCATTGCTGCGCTGATCCTTTCCCAAGACCCCAATCAGACATGGGAGGAGGTAAGGTTTCGTATTAGAAAAACAGCCCGGAAACTTCCCTCATATTTTACATTTGTCGATCCGTTGGGGAGCATATATGGATCCCGGAGCAATGAAGTAGGTTTTGGATTGGCCGATGCTTATTTCGCCCTTTGCCCTGTTCAATATTTTGTTTATTTTAACCTATTTAATTACAACGAACATGGGGTAAGTGACTTCCAGGTTGAAATTATGACCGAGGGCGGGTCGCCCGTGTACAATGAATATATTGTCTTGAATTCCAACGATACATATTCGGCACAATACGACTTACTGCCAGGAGATTACACAATTTCTGCATTTGCTAACGGCGGCGTCTGGCAATATTACGACTTTACCGTTGTAAAAGGTGGACAACTTAGCTTTACATTCCTGGGGAGTCCATACACTACTTCCTATTGGGGCAATCCTACATATGTTTCATATAATTGATTCCTATCCTTTTTGTCTACTTTCCACCCGTCGGGTCGCAAGGGGTGCGACCCGACGGGCCTTTCCCTCTTGAAGTCCCCACCGGCGGCGAACCTGACGACTCTACACTTTCCGCCGGGGGTTGGCGGGAAACCAACCCTTTTTGACCCTTTCTTCTTGTTCGACGAGTTCGCGAATGCTCCAGAAGGAGGAAAAGGCGAAGACGCCGAGGATGGGAGACCAGATGGGGTGGACTACCCAGACGGAGGCTGCGGCGCCGATGAGGCCCGATACCAAAAATATCCACCAACAGCGCTTCCCCCAATGGTATTCGGCTTTGACAACTACGGGATGGAAGAGGCCGATGATAAGGAAGGCTGCGGCGCCGATGGCCAAACCTGAAAGATGACCCCAGTCGAAACTCCCCATAAGGTGTGATTTTGATGAAGAAATAATACCTGCTATGCGGTAAAAAGCCCGGCAGGAACGGCTTTTCAGCGGCGGAAGCCGGACGCAATATCGCAAATTCCCTCGATTAATCCTACCTTTGCACAAAAATCAGAGAATTATATCGATGGAAGAAAGCAGGCTTGTATGTTTGTCGGAATTGAACTCGTCGGAAACGGGGGTGATCACGCGCGTTTTCGGGGCGGGGTCGTTCCGTAAACGGATCACCGAGATGGGATTTATCCGCGGCAAACGGGTGCGAGTGATTAAGAACGCGCCCCTGCAGGATCCGGTCGAGTATGAGGTGATGGGATACCGCGTGGCGTTGCGCCGGGCCGAGGCCGAGATGATCGAAGTGATCCCGGTCGGCGGAACGGCCGGGAATGACACGCCGATGTTGGGTGAAAACGCCACCTTCGACCGCGAAAGTCCCAACCGTTTTCTGCACGAGTCGGGTAACACGGTCAACGTGGCGTTGGTCGGCAATCCGAACAGCGGGAAGACCTCGCTGTTCAACGTCGTTTCGGGGGCCAACGAGCGGGTGGGCAACTACGGCGGGGTGACGGTCGACGCGAAGACCGTCGCGTTCTCGCGCCGGGGATACCGCTTCAATCTGTCCGATTTGCCCGGAACATATTCCATTACCGAATACACGCCCGAAGAGCTCTACGTGCGCAGCCACATCCTCGAACGGACGCCCGACGTGGTAATCAATGTGGTCGACGCCTCGAACCTCGAACGCAACCTCTACCTTACCTCCCAACTGATCGACATGAACCTGAAGGTGGTGATCGCCCTCAACATGCACGACGAGTTGGCGGCCACCGGAGCGACGTTCGACTACGTGGCCCTGGGACGGATGATCGGGATCCCGATCGTGCCGACGGTCGCCTCCAGAGGACAGGGAATGGATGAACTGTTCCACACGGTAATCGACGTTTTCGAGGACAACGAGCCGGTCGTGCGCCACGTCCACATCAACTACGGCGAGGACATCGAGCGCGGCATATCGGAGTTGCAGACCGAAATCTGGAAAAACAGGGACCTCATGGTGCGCTACTCGTCGCGCTACATCGCGATCAAACTATTGGAAGGCGACAAGAGCACCGAACGGCTTCTCTCGGGTTGCCCCAACCGCCAGGATATCATCGACTTGGCCTCCCATGGACGGACCAATCTCGAAAAAAACCACGGCGACCGGCCCGAGACGCTGATCGCCAATGCCAAATACGGCTTTATCGACGGCGCACTAGGCGAAACGTTCCGCTCCGGCCCGTTGGACAGGCATGCCCGCACGGGGCGCATCGACGCCATCCTGACCCATAAATGGTTGGGGTTCCCGATCTTTATCCTCCTGATGTGGGCGATGTTCCAGACGACCTTTTCGCTCGGGGCCTATCCGGCGGAGTGGATGGAAGCCGGCGTGGCATGGCTCGGCAACTGGGTGGCGGACATCGTGAGCGAAGGCCCGCTGCGCGACCTGTTGGTCGACGGGGTGATTGCCGGTGTGGGGGGGGTGATCGTCTTCCTG
>JAITVB010000035.1 GCA_031286025.1 Rikenellaceae bacterium | reverse complement strand
GTTTTATTTCGAAAAAGGCAAAAAATCCGCATGCCGTGGCGGGTGTGATAGTCGGCGTGTTGGTAATCGCCTGGATGAGCCTGAGTCCGTTCGTGTTCGACGGAGACCTGATCCGTTTTCGCAGTGAATTCCACATGAACCTGACCATTGTCTTCGGCACTACGGCCATTTTCCTGACGGGCTTTTTACTTTCTCTGATCCCCGGCGCTAAAAAAACGAAAATCCCATAAAAACAAAATCCTATGAAAACCCTGCGACAAATCTTATTGACCGTCCTGGTGTGTGTGTGCGCAACCTCGGCGGTATCGGCCCAACAGCGCGGCGGCGGGCCGTGGAGCCACGGCAAGTTGAAAGTGAGCGACAATCATCGCTATCTTTGCTACGAAGACGGCACCCCCTTTTTCTGGTTGGGCGACACCGGTTGGCTTCTGCCCCAGAACCTGACCCGTTCCGAGGTGGGCAACTACTTGAGCGAGCGCGCCAACCAAGGCTATAATGTCGTACAGGTCCAGGTGGTGAACGGTATTCCCAACATTAACGCCTATGGCCAGTATTCATTCACCGACACCGATCATTTCGACGAGATCGACAAACCGGGTGTGTACGGCTACTGGGACCACGTGGACTATATCGTCCGCACGGCCGCCTCGCGGGGTATCTATATTGGCATGGTCCCCACGTGGGGCGGTCCGGTGAAATCGGGCGTTTTCTCGAAGGAGGGCGCTGTGGCGTATGCTAAATTTCTGGCGTTGCGCTACAAGGACTCACCCAACATCATTTGGTTGAACGGCGGCGACCTGAACCCCGAAAGTACGCTCGACGTGTGGAACGCAATGGGCCAGATGATCAAACAGCATGACCCGAACCACCTGATGACCTTCCACCCGATCGGCCGCACGAGTTCGGTAACATGGTTCAACGATGCGCCGTGGCTCGATTTCAACATGTTCCAGTCGGGCCACCGCCGCTACGGCCAGATGCTGCGCCGCGACGGTAACGTGCCTTACACCGGCAAGTTCCAGGAAGAAGACAGTTGGCGTTACGTGGAAGAAGCCTTTGCGAAAAAACCACAAAAGCCGGTGATCGACGGCGAACCGTCGTACGAAGGCATCCCGCAGGGCTTGCATGACACAGACGAACCGGTGTGGCAAGCCGGTGACGTGCGCCGTTACGCCTACTGGTCGGTATTCGCCGGCTCGTTCGGCCACACCTACGGCAGCAGCGCGATCATGCAGTTCACCAAATCGGGTGCCGGCGGCGGTTACGGCAACAGGATGCTTTGGACCGAAGCCTTGTATTTGCCGGGTGCACAGCAGTTGAAATACCTAAAGAACCTGATTTTATCCGTTCCGTTCTTCGACCGCATCCCCGACCAGAGTGTGCTGATCGGCAACACCGGCGAACGCTACGACCGCATCATCGCCACCCGCGGTAACGACTATATTCTGGCCTACACTTATAACGGCTGCGATATCGAAGTCGACCTGACCAAGATCTCGGGTGCGAAGAAAGACGCCTGGTGGATGAATCCGCGCAACGGCGAGATGACTTACATCGGTTCGTACGACGGCAAGAGTGCCCGCTTTTACCCTGCCGGCCGCTACCGTGTGGGCAATGACTGGGTGTTAGTGGTGACCGACGCCTCGAAAGACTATTTTAAGAAATAACCCACCTTTAAACGAAAAGTCCGATGAAAAAACTGGCTATCTTATTGTCGGGGCTCGCGGTGATCGCCTGCGGCACGGCCAACAAGTCGAAACAGCCCGACTCGACCCGCCTGCCGGCGCTGAAGATCTCGGAAAACGGCCGATATTTTATGAACGAAGACGGCAGTCCCTTCTTTTGGTTGGGCGACACCGGTTGGCTTCTCCCGAACAAGATGACCCGCGAAGATGGGGCCGAATACCTAAAAGTCCGCGGCGAACAGGGATTTAACGTGATCCAGGTGATGGTTCTCCACAATGTGGCCAATGTCAATGTCTATGGCGACACCGCCCTGATGAACCGCGACGTGGCCCGGCCGATCACCACCGAAGGCAACGATCCGGCCGACTCGCTCCAGTATGACTACTGGGATCACCTCGATTATTTCATCGACCAAGCCGGAAAAAACGGCCTCTACATGGCCTTGGTGCCGGTATGGGGGTCGAACGTCGGCAGTGGCCACGTGAATCAACAACAAGCCAAGGTTTACGGGGAATGGATCGCCAACCGCTATAAAGACCTTTCGAACATCATTTGGCTGAACGGCGGCGACATCCAGGGCAAAGACTCGATCGAAGTGTGGCAGACGTTGGGCGAAGCTATCCGCCACACCGACCCGAATCACCTGACGACCTACCATCCGAGGGGCCGCACCACTTCGTCGATGTGGTTCCACGACGAGCAGTGGCTCGATTTCAACATGTTCCAATCGGGCCACCGCAGCTATGCCCAGGGCCAGAATGCGGACGAACGCGAATATGGCGAAGACAACTGGAAATACATCCAGGAAGACTACGCCAAGACCCCGGCCAAACCGACCCTCGACGGCGAACCTTCGTATGAAAACATTCCGATAGGGCTTCACGACTGCGACAACGGTTACTGGAAACCGGCCGATATCCGCCGCTACGCTTATTGGTCCGTTTTTGCCGGCGGTGCGGGATTTACCTATGGCGAAAGTTCGATCATGCAGATGCTCCAACAGTGGGAGCTTGACAGGCGTACCGACCGTAAGGCCCTCTATGGTGCCTGGATGGCGTGGGATAAAGCGGTCTATTCCGAAGGAGCTGCCCCGATGCATATCATAAAAGACCTGATGTTGTCG
>JAITVB010000177.1 GCA_031286025.1 Rikenellaceae bacterium | reverse complement strand
CGGCAATCGCCCCGTGGATATAGTCCTCGGCCCGGCCGACCGCTTCGGGCAACGAAAAACCCCGAGCCAGGAAAGCGGCAATGGCCGATGACAGGGTGCAGCCCGTGCCGTGGGTGTTTTCTGTATGGACCTTCAGATAAGGATAAGCGTGTTCAGAGGAGCCTTCGAACAACCGATCGCTGACTTCATCGTCCGGCAGGTGACCCGCTTTGGCCAACACGGCATGGGCGCCACGCCCCCGTAAGGCTTCGACCGCCGGACGGAAATCGGCGGAGCCGGCGATTTTTCGACCGGCCAGAAAAGCGAGTTCGGGCACGTTGGGCGTTATGAGCGTCGCCAACGGAAATAATTTTTCAACAATCGCACCGACCGCAGATTCGGATATCAACCGGTCGCCCGAGGTGGCAACCATCACCGGATCGAGCACGACGTTTCGGACATGGTATTTTTTGAGCAGGACGGCTACGGCTTCGGCGATTTCGGGCGTGGGAACCATGCCCAACTTGACAGCGTCGGCGCCGATGTCCGAAAGAACGGCCTCAACCTGCCCGGCGACCACCTCGACGGGCAACACGTGGACGGCCGACACGCCGAGCGTGTTCTGGGTCGTCACCGAGGTGATCGCCGAAGCGGCGTAACATCCCAACGCCGAGGCGGTTTTAATGTCAGCCTGGATACCGGCCCCGCCGCCGCTGTCCGATCCGGCGATGGTCAGGAAACGGGCATAATGTTTCATGGTTCGCGTTTGAGGGTGATGAGGGTGATCTCGGGCGTTGCTCCGTAGCGGTACGGGAAGAGCGCCACACCGATCCCTTCGTTGACGATAAGCCTCTGACCGTTTTGTTCGTACAGGCCGCCCCAGGCGCGACAGATAGCCGATGCCGGGGATATGCGTTTTCCGAACACACTGAAAACCATCTGCATGGCGTGGGTATGCCCCGAAAGGGTGAGGTCGATGCCGCGATGTCCCGCCACCCGTTCGAGCCAGAAAGTCGGATCGTGCGACAACAGGATGCGGTAAGCCCCGTCGGAGATCCCGACCGAAGCCGCCAACAGATCGCCTCGCCGGGGATAAGGTGGATGGCCCCAGTTCTCGATGCCGATCAGGGCTACCGAATCGGCTCCGCGGTGAAGCGTCGCCGAGCGGTTGTTCAACAGGTGCCACCCTACGTGGTCATAAAAATCGACCAGTTCCTGCAAGTTGACTTCCTTTTCGGCATCGGTTTTCCAACGGGCGTAGCCGCCATAGTCGTGATTGCCGAGGACGGCGTAGCAGGGCGCCATCCCGGCAAAACGTTGCAGCAGTGTTTCGAACCGGGCGGTTTCGCCCGTGTGGGCGTGAACCAGGTCGCCGGTAAAGAGGATCACGTCGGGCCGGATCGTTTGCAGGCTGTCCAACAGTTTGTCCATCACCCGCATCGTGCGCATATTGCCCAGGTGGAAATCAGACAGGTGAACGATCCGGTAACCGTCGAACGCCGGGGGAATCTCTTCGGAAGCGATCGAAAAATGGGTCGTGCGGAGTTTTTGCAGACCAAGAGTACCGCCATAGCCGATCACATAGAAGACATAAATCGCCGCCACACCGCCCAAGGCAAAGAAAAGGCGGCGCCATCCCTTCCGTCCCTCACTCCTTGGCCGGCCATATCGATCTTTCATCCGGAAAAAGAAGGCCGGGAACGAGAAGAGCATATAGATAAACTTCGGGATATAGATCAATAGGTAGACCAATGTGGAATTTTGGAAAAAGCTTTCAGGCAGTAAATTACGTTCGTCGACCCGGCCGAGGATCATAAAAAACCAAAAGGCGATAAAAATCGCGTCGACCACCCAATAGAGTACACGCAGGGCGCGGTTCTTCGTCCACTTGCAAAGGGCGGTCCTGTAGAAATAAGTTTCCGCTACGACGTTGAAGGCAAGGAGGATCAATAGAATCCGGAAAGTAATGTGGTGCATCGTTTCGTGGGGTTAAAAATGAGTAAAACCGTGGTAGTCGAGCGGACGCGGAACGCCTTGCTCCGTCCAGGCGATGCGGGGGGAACCCGAGGCGATTCTGCCGATGACGAACAGTTTTTCGTTGAATTTTTCGGCATATCGTTTTTGTATATCGTCTAACGCTTCGGGGGCGACGGTCGCCAACAGCACATAGTCCTCGCCGCCGGCGAAAGCCAGTTCGCGGGCATCCCATCCGCGGCGGGTGCATAGCTCCTGCAAGCGGGACGAAAGCGGGGTTTTGTCCATGAAAACTTCGGCCGCTACACCGGAAGCGCGCAGAATGTGCCGCAAATCGGAGGCCACGCCGTCCGAGACGTCCATCATCGCGTGCACGTCCCTTTCAGCGCCCAGAAAAAGCCCCTCTTCAACGTGGGGACGCGGGTTGTGATGGGTTTTTACGAGGGTAATCTCTTCGGCGGTCAGATTTTCCGCAGTGTCGCCCGAGAGCAGCAATTTCAGGCCTGCGGCCGAATCGCCCAACGGGCCGGTGACGATCACGGCGTCGCCGGGGCGGGCCGTGCTCCTATATTTAATATGTGTGTCGTCGGCCTCGCCCAACAGGGCCACGTTGACCACCACGCCTGTGGACGAAGCGGTCGTGTCGCCGCCGAGCAGCGGGACGCCGTAGCGTTCTGACATTTCGGCATAGCCCTGCATAAAACCTCCGAAAAAGGCGTCGTCGGCCAACGAGGACAGGGCCACGGACAAGAACGAGGCTATCGGGCGCGCGCCCATGGCCGCTATGTCGCTCAGGTTGACGGCGAGGGACTTTCGTCCGAGTTCTTCGGGGGTGATCTTTTCGTGCAGAAAATGGCGGCCTTCGACCAACATATCAGTCGTGACGACGAGCGACCGGCCGCCGCCCTGGGGTAGTACCGCAGCGTCGTCGCCGATGCCGGTCCGGCCCCGGCCGGCGGCCAACGGGGCAAACATCGCCCGAATGCGGGCGATCCATTCGAACTCTCCTTGGAGGGGCATTTTTTTATGCAAAAGTGGGTAAAAAATCAAGGGTTTCAAAGTCCCCTGTCTCAAAATTACGGGGAAATTGGTTTAAATATCAATTTTGTGTGTAATTTTGCAACTCAAATTATGTAATATGGCGAAGAAGGTCCTGATCGTTAACGGCCCCAACCTCAACCTGCTCGGCAAGCGCGAGCCGGGCATCTACGGGGCGACCGGATTTGAAGAATATTTTGGAAATCTACAAAAAATATTTCCGGACGTCGCGCTCGATTATTACCAGTCGAACATCGAGGGCGAGTTGATCGACACTATCCATGCCGCCGCTGGCCGCTATGACGGTGTCGTACTCAACGCCGGCGGATACACCCACACTTCGGTCGCACTGGCCGACGCGATCGGCGCGATAAGCGTACCGGTGGTCGAGGTACACATCTCATGCATCCTGGCCCGCGAAGCCTTCCGCCACACATCGCTCATCGCCCCCCGCTGCAAGGGGTCGGTAATGGGCTTCGGGCTCGACTCCTACCGGTTGGGGATCCTCGCCCTTATCTCGTAAACACACGCAAAAAAACACGTAAAGACCCATATGCTGAAGAAGACAAAAATCGTGGCAACCGTCTCGGATCTGCGCTGCAGCGTGGATTTCATCCGCGAGTTGCACGAATCGGGAATGGATGTGGTGCGCATCAACTCGGCGCACGTCACCACCGAAAGTGCCACCCAGGTGGTCAAAAACGTACGCGAAGTATCGGACCGCATCGCCATTCTGATCGACACCAAAGGCCCCGAACTGCGCATCACCGGGATGGCCGGGGCCTGGATCAACGGCATTCCCGTCGAACTGAACGAAATCGTCCGCCTGAAAGGCACCGGCAAGGGTACCCCTTCGTCGAAAGACGTGATCTATGTGACCGATGCCGACCTCTATGACGAGGTGTTCATCGGCGCGGTCGTACTGATCGACGATGGCGAGATCGAATTGGAGGTGATCGATAAAAAATCGAATATGCTGATTTGCCGGGCCAACAACAGCGGTACGATCAAGGGTAAGAAGAGCGTCAACATTCCAAACGTAAAAACGAACCTGCCCTCGCTTACCGGGAAGGACGTGGAATTCATCCACTGGGCGGTCGACATGAACCTCGACTTCATTGCACACTCGTTCGTGCGGAAGAAGGAAGACGTATTGAAGGTACAACGTATCCTCGATGAACGCGACAGCCACATTAAGATCATTTCGAAGATCGAAAATCAGGAAGGGGTCGACAACATCGACGAGATCCTCGACGTAACCTATGGGGTGATGGTGGCGCGCGGCGACTTGGGCGTCGAGCTTCCGGCCGAGGAGATTCCGATTGCCCAACGAAGCTTAGTGAATAAGTGCATCGCTAGCAAGAAACCGGTGATTATCGCCACCCAGATGCTCCACTCGATGATCCTCAGTCCGCGTCCGACGCGGGCCGAAGTAAGCGACATCGCCAACGCCATCTACCAACGCGTCGACGCGATCATGCTCAGCGGCGAAACGGCTAGCGGCAACTACCCGGTCGAAGCGGTGCAGACGATGGCCAGGATCGCCCGCAAGATCGAGTCGGACACTAGGCCGATGGCCGACATCGAAATGGTGCGCATCAACAACGAGATCACGGCCCAACTGTCGCGTTCGGCAGTGAGGGCGTCGATCAACCTCGACGTCAAGGCGATCCTGTTCGACTCGCTCACCGGGCGCACGGGGCGTTACCTGGCCGCCTTTCGCAGCCGGAAACCGGTCTATGCCGTTTGTTACCACAAATATGTGGTGCGCGAGTTGGCGCTTTCTTACGGCATCGAGGCCATCTACCAGAAACCTTTCGAAACGCACGAAAGTTTCCTTGGGAAAACATTGCAAAAACTTCAGAAACAAAAGGCGCTCACCAAGAACGACCTGGTGGTGGTGGTCGGAGGAAACTTCGGAGCGGCCCAGGGAGCGTCGTTCTTGGAAATCGGCACGGCAGATAATTTGCAAAGAAAAACAGAGCATGCCGGTTACAAGTATAACGAACCTTAACATCCATGTATTTGCGTTGACCGCGTTGCACTATCCCGCCACCCTCCTGAAAATAAGCCATGGGCAACGATACCGGTGAAATCGTCGCCGTTCTGGGCGCTCTGTCGTGGACGGCTAGCGCACTCTTTTTCGAGTATGCGGGCCACCGGATCGGATCGCTGATCGTCAATCTGTTGCGGCTCATATTTGCCTTTTTTCTGTTGGGCGGGCTGCTGTGGATCGCCACCGGTAGCTTCTGGCCGCAGGCCGCCGACGGACACACCTGGTTTTGGTTGGGGCTTTCGGGCGCCGTAGGGTTTGTCTTCGGGGACCTTTGTCTGTTCTATTCTTTCCTGTTGATCACCTCAC
>JAITVB010000043.1 GCA_031286025.1 Rikenellaceae bacterium | reverse complement strand
GGATCTGTATTTTTGACAGGATGGAACACAAACGCTTCCTTTATAAGCATATCGACGAGTTGTGCGAAGACATTGCCCGCGCCGGCGTCGAATTACCCGTCGCCGACAGCCTCGATGCGCTCAGACAATCGTTGACGCTTTACAAAAAAACGTTGTCCAACAGGCTTATAGTCCACCCGATGGAGGGTTGCGACGGCAATTTCGATGGCAGCCCCGGCCCCATGACCCTCCGTCGCTATGACCGCTTCGCCCGCGGTGGAGCCGGTCTTCTCTGGGGTGAAGCTTGTGCCGTCAACAGCGAAGCTCGCGCCAATCCCCTCCAAATCTGGATCAACCGCACGACCCTCCCTGCTTTTCGCAGTATGGCGGACAACGCCTGTGCCGCCGCACAGGAAAGCATGGACCCCGGATTCAAACCCTATACCGTGTTGCAACTCACCCATTCGGGTCGCTACAGCAAGTCGTTCATGGGCGCCGAGGCCATCGTCGCCGTTGCCGAGAACCCTGTCCTCGATCCGTTCACAAACCCCCAACGCCGCCTCATCACCGACGACGAATTGGAAACCCTCGAAGACCAATATGTGGAAGCCGCCCGCCTGGCCAGGGAAGCCGGTTTCGACGCGGTCGACATCAAAGGCTGCCACCGCTACCTGATCAACGAACTCCTCTCGGCCCAAACCCGTCCTGGAAAATATGGCGGTTCGTTCGAAAACCGCACCCGTTTCCTCCTCAACATCATCGACAAGACGAAAGCGGCGATCGATATCGACATCGCCTTACGAATCAACGCCCACGACGCTATTCCGGCCCCTTACGGTTGGGGTTGCGACGCCGAAGGCCGTCCTGACCTGACCGAGCCCAAACAACTGATGAAGATCCTCGAATCGCGAGGCATCCGCTTGGTCAATATTAGCACGGGCAATCCTTACTACAACCCCCACATCGGTCGCCCGGCCGATACCGGTCCCTACGTCCCGCCCGAACATCCGATCGAGTCAGCGGCCCGCATGTTGGGTATCATCCGTGAGATGAAAGCGGCGGCTCCGGCCGTCCATGTAGTCGGCACGGGTTTCAGTTGGTTCCGCGAGTATGGGGCCCATATCGCCGCCGGATGTATTGAAAAGGGATGGTTCGACCTTGCGGGCTTCGGACGGCAATCGTTCGCCTATCCCGATTTTGCGAAGGATATCATACTGCATGGCGCGATGGATCGCAAAAAATGCTGTATCGCTTGCACGAAATGCACCGAGTTGATGCGCTTCGGACGCGAGGCGGGCTGCGTGATCCGCGATGCCGTTCCCTACCTCGGAATCTGGCGTGAAGCAACCGCCGGTCGCACGATGATGAGCAAACGAATAGCCATACACCTCTAAGCCATGGCACGGAAAACAGCATTGATCACCGGCGGCGCGCGGGGCATCGGTCTCGGTGTGGCCCGGCAGTTGGCCGCCGCGGGTTTCGACCTGACCCTTACGGGCACACGTCCCGAGGAGGAAGTCCGTAAAATCCTCGACGAATTGCGGGCGACGGGGGGCGAAGTCCTTTATATGCACGGCAATGTGGCTCTCGAAGAGGATTGCCGGGCGTGGATCACGAAAACCGTCGAAAAATTCGGAAGGCTCGATGTGTTGGTCAACAACGCCGGCATCGCTCCGCGCATGCGTGCCGACCTGTTGGAGACGACAGAAGCAAGCCTCGACGAAGTTTTTGCCGTCAACGTCAAAGGCACGTTCTTTATGTCGCAGGCTGCCGCCTGGCAGATGGTGTCGCAGGGCGAGGGGATCATCATTAATATTTCCTCGGTTTCGGCCAGCGTCTCATCGCCCAACCGCCCGGAATACTGTATGTCGAAAGCGGCGGTCGGGATGATGACCACACTCTTTGCCGATCGTCTGGCGGCCGACGGCGTGCGGGTTTACGAAATCCGTCCGGGCGTGATCCGTACCGACATGACAGTCGGGGTGACCGAAAAATATGACCGGCTGTTGGCCCGGGGCGAATTCCCGATTGCCAGATGGGGTCTTCCGGAGGATATCGGGAAAGCGGTCGTAGCCTTCGCCACAGGTGCTTTTCCGTATTCGACGGGAGAAGTTGTTCGTGTAGATGGAGGTTTCCATTTAAGGCGTTTGTAAGTCGCACGGCTGCGTACAGCGAGGGGAGAGAGAAGGGGCCGCATTTAAAAAAGGGAAAGGCTGCTTTTTGAAGGCTGCCTTTCCTTTTTTGCGGTTATAGGTTTTTTCAGAGTGGTGAACGCGGCTTTTGGGCACGGGGCATCCATGGGCCGCGATCTCTTCTTCGCGGCTCGCTTTGCGGTGGGCCTTGATGTAATCCCGTTCCGTGATTCGATTTTTCATAACGACGGTTTGAACGGAGCAAAGGTAAGTTATAGTATCGAGATCAGAAAATCATTCAATTTTTCGACGGCCAACCCGATGTTCCATTCGGCGCGGGGGGCACCTACGGCATTCGAGACAGCGCGCACTTGGGTGAACGGTACGCCTGCGGCACGGCCTGCGGCGAAGAGAGCATAGCCCTCCATCGTTTCGATGGCACATCCTTCGTGGCTGACACAGGGGGCGCCGGCGGCCTGGACGCTGTTGCCCGCCACGCGAGGCAGGGGCCACGCGGCGGATATGTATGGGCAGGTCAACGTTTCAGATCCCTTCCACGGAACAAAGGTCGTCGGCGTGTGGAATACGCCCAGGTCGCCCAAGCGTTCTTCGGCCACGGTCACCACCTCGCCCACAGCCAAACCGCTGTCGGCGTAAGCGCCGGCAATGCCGGCCTGGATCACCCGGTCGGGCGTGTGCTTCTTGATAAATTCTGTTACCGCGAGGGTGGCCGCCACCAAGCCCACGCCGGTGAAACATATGACAATTTCGCCTCGGGGAGTGGTAATCACCCGGCCCGGTTCGGCCTCCAACGCTTCGAGCAGCGGGGCCAGTTCGACGGTTTCGGCCGCTACGACAAGGGTTCTTTCCTTTTTCACGGTTTTGCGTTTGAAGGATAGGACATGAATGGTCACCCCGACGGCAATCGCCCCGAGTCCGAGGCGCACCCATGGATTTTCGGCGGCAAACGCCGCCGACAGGCCGATGGTGATCCACAGCAGTGAGAGCGCGTACCATTTGACCCGTCGCGGAATGCCGTTCCCGGCGCGGTAATCGCGGATATATTTTCCGAACAGCCGGTTATTCAACAGCCATTGCAGCCGCCTGTCGGAGCTGTGGGCAAAGCACCACGCCGCCAATAACAGGAAAGGGGTGGTGGGCAACAGCGGCAGGGC
>JAITVB010000163.1 GCA_031286025.1 Rikenellaceae bacterium | reverse complement strand
AGAGAGCGGCCGCCATCAAGTCGAGCAGCATGGAGAGGCCCGAGCCTTTCCAGTAGCCGATCGGCAGGGCGCACCACGTGCGTTCGACCGTCGCCGGGTCGGTGGTCAACCGCCCCTGTTCATCATACCCGCCGGCATAAGGAAGCTGTTCGTCGCGCAGGCGGTATTGCTCCATCCGCCCATACGAAAACTGCGACATCGCGGTGTCTACCACCACATGGCCTTCTTTTCGCGGCACCGCCATCACCAACGGGTTGTTGCCCAACCGTGCCTCACGGGCGCCCCAGGCCGCCATACTGACGATGGCGTTGGTCCAACAGATGCCGACGCATCCGGCTTCGGCCGCCTGCCAACCGTAGGTGCCGCCCCGCAGCCAATGGTTCGTGTTGCGTACGGCGACACAGCCGATACCGTATGCGCGCGCCAAGGCGATCGCCCGGTCCATCATCCGGGTGGCGGTCACGTTACCCAAGCCCAGGTTGCCGTCCCATTGTTCAAAGGCGCCGAACGAGGCGATCGACTCCGGTGCGGTATTCGGCTGAATGAAACCGTGTTCGAGCAGTTCGACGATTTTCGGGAAACGGTTTGCCCCGTGCGAGGCCACCCCGTCGAGACTGTTCGACGCGAAGAGGCGGGCCGCCAGTGCAGCGGTCTCCTCCCCCACCCCCTTCTTCCTCAGTACGCGGTCGAATTCGATGACCAGTTCGTCGTATTTCAACCTCATTTTTTCAGCGGTCAACTCAGTGATTTCTCAACAAACGCGCCAAATTCGAGATATCTTCGATAGATCTTATCGTAAACGGCCACGCGTTCGGGATCTGGCAAATATTCCTGATCGAATCCCTTGCCCATTGCTTGTTGGGCATCTTCGACCCTCTCAAAAAGACCGGCCGCCACAGCGGCGAACATCGCCGCTCCTGCGGCACAGGTCTGATCGGTGGCCGCCACACGGATCGGCATATTCATCACATCGGCCAACGTCTGCATCACAAACGGCGATTTGCGGGCTATACCGCCCAAACCGATGCAGCCGTCGATCGCCACCCCTTCCCGACGAAAACGCTCGGCGATGGCGCGCGACCCGAAGGCCGTGGCTTCGACCAACGCCCGAAACACGCGCGGAGCCGACGAACCGAGGGTCAGACCGGCAATCGCCCCTTTCACTTCCTGGTTGGCGTCGGGTGTGCGACGGCCGTTCATCCAATCAAGGGCCAAAACGGTCGATTCTTCGACCGGAACCTGCGCCGCCGACTCGCTCAGTTTCGGAATGATCGCATCGAGCAGATCTTCGCGCTCAGGCAAAAATTGTTCGATCGCCCAACCGCAGATATTTTTGAACCAGGCATAGATGTCGCCAAAGCCCGATTGTCCGGCTTCGAGGCCCGCATAACCCGGTACGACCGATCCGTCGACCTGGCCGCAGATGCCCGGAATAACCTTCCCGCCGATGCTCGCGTAGCTCGAAATGAGGATATCGCAAGTGGAGGTGCCGATCGCCCGCGCCAACACATTCGGAGCGATTCCGCCACCCACAGCGCCCATGTGGCAGTCGAAGGCGCTCACACCCACCACCACATCGGTCGAGAGGCCGAGTCGCCCGGCCCACTCCGGAGTCAGTTTACCGACGGCCTTGTCGCTAGTTTCGGTTTTTTCGAAAAGCCGTTCCCGATACCCTTTCAGGAGCGGATCAAGGGCGGTCAGGAACTTTTCGCCGGGCAGCCCATCCCAATCGGGGTGCCACATCGCCTTGTGTCCGGCGGCGCAACGGCTGCGGATAAGGGTTTCCGGTTTCGTATTGCCGGTCAGTATGGCGGTCATCCAGTCGCAATGCTCGACCCACGAACAGGCGGCCCGACGTACGGCAGCATCTTCACGTAAGATATGAAGCATTTTGGCCCACACCCATTCCGAAGAGTAGATACCGCCCTCGTATTTCGTAAAGTCGATCTCCCATTGGCGGGCCAGGGCGTTGATCTCGTTCGCTTCACGGATGGCGGTGTGGTCTTTCCACAGGACGAACATCGCGTTGGGATTCTCCGCAAATTCCGGTTTCAGGGCCAACGGCGTGCCTTCACTGTCGATCAGTACGGGCGTCGAGCCGGTCGTGTCGAACGACAGGCCGACCACGTGGGCTGCCACTCCGGACGGGGCTTCGGCCAACGCTTCGCCGACAATCGCTTCCAACACCTCGGTATAATCGTTCGGATGTTGACGATACTGGTTCTTGTGCGGGTCGCAGTATTTGCCTGCCGTCCAACGGGGGTATTTGCGCACGGCCTGGGCCACTTCATCGCCGTTGGCCGCATCGACGATCACGGCGCGTGCCGAGTCGCTCCCGTAGTCAATTCCGATAACGTATTTTTTCATGTCAATTTTCTTCAATCGTTTGTCCATAATAGGCTTCCGGGCCGTGTTTGCGCATAAAATGCTTGCAGGTGAGTTCATCGTTCATCGTCGCCAGAGGATTCATCTGTGTGGCGAGGAAAGCTATTTTGGCCACCTCTTCGGTCACCACTGCGTTATGCACCGCCTCGTGGGCCGTCGCGCCCCACGAGAAAGGGCCGTGGTTCTTGACCAATACGGACGGGATGTACATCGGGTCTTTCCCGGAAAAAGTTTCCACGATCACCGCGCCCGTTTCTTTTTCGTAATCGCCACCGATCTCTTCGGCCGTCATTCCGCGGGTGCAGGGAATGTCGCCGAAGAAGTAATCGGCGTGGGTCGTCCCCAGGATGGGAATCGGCAGCCCCGCCTGGGCCCAGGCCGTTGCGAACGTGGAATGGGTATGCACAATCCCGCCAATCTGCGGAAAAACACGATAGAGTTCCAGATGCGTCGGTGTGTCGGACGACGGGCGAAGGTTTCCTTCTATCACCCGGCCATCGAGGTTCAACACGACCATATCCTCGGGTTTCATTCGGTCATACGACACTCCGCTGGGCTTGATGACCGCCAGACCGCTCTCTTGATCGAACACGCTCACGTTGCCCCAGGTGAAGATCACCAGGCTGTGGCGTACCAGATCGAGGTTGGCCTCGAAAACCAACTCTTTGAGTTCTTTCAGTTTCATATCCTTTTTGTCATGTATCGTTGAGATTACCCACTACGCTTCGTAAGCAGAGTTCTTCGCTCCGCACAGCATGACAGGGGACAGGCGCCGACCCATTTTGTCATTCCAAGCGGAGCGAAGATATCCGAACGCGATAATTACCAAAAGTAAGCATATAAGGTGATCATGATCGCCACGATGCCTATCGAGCCGATCACCAGACCGCCGTTAAGTCTAAAGAGTTCGGGCTTATAGTCGTAAGCCAACGGGTCTTTCGTCTCGCTTCTGGCGTTGGTGTAGAGGATAACGCCCACAAAAGCGAGCAGTACAGCCATCATAAAGATCGATTCGAACGCCAGATCGGCATACCGTTTCGAGTAGACCAATCCGAGCACGGCACAGAGTGCAGCCCCGCCGAACATCCAGTAAGAACCTCTCAGCAGACCGTTGCGGCGCGAACCGGTTTCGGGTTCGGCCGTCACCCCGTGCTTTTTATCGGTAAGCGAAATAGCCACGGCGATAACCGCCAGACAGATGAACACGTAACCCATACGCAAGACGAACGGCATCTCGGGATACATCACCTTGATCAGAATACCCAGCGGAATGGTCGCGATGGCCGTCCACAACGCGGCGCGGTTGCTCGCCTTTTTCCACAGGAGCGCCATCCCGAAGACCACCACGCAGCCCGGATAAATGTAGCCCGTGTATTCCTGGATATATTGGAACGCCTGATCCAATCCGCCCAAGAGCGGCCTGGCGGCAAACATCGCGATAAACAGCGAAGCCAACGCTACGATGCGCCCCACCTTCACCAATTGTTTCTCACTGGCCTTGGGGTTCATCAGGTTCTTATAAATGTCCATCGTGAAGATGGTCGAGGCGCTGTTGAACATCGAAGCCAACGACGATACGATGGCCGCCACGAGCGCCGCAAAAGCGATTCCTCGAATCCCGTTCGGGGCAAAGTTGCTCAGCAGCCACGGGTAAGCCTCATCGGCCTTTGTGATCGTACCGTTCAGACCGGTCAGCTTTTCGTGCAGCTCGGGGTGGTTGAACAACGTATAGGCCGTGATGCCCGGAACCACAACGATGATCGGGATGAGGATTTTTAGGTAGCCGGCAAAAACAAGCCCTTTCTTTGCTTCGTGCAGGTCTTTCGCAGCCAACCCTTTCTGAATAATGTACTGGTTAAAACCCCAATAGCCGATGTTGGTCAGCCAGATGGCACCGAAGATCAGCGCCAGGCCGGGCAGATCCTTGAAAATGCTCATGCTTTCGCCCGAGGCGGAGTCGATCACCCGGGTTCCGTCGGGGATAATCATATTGAAGTGGTAGTCGTTCGGATCAAGGCGCGCATACCTGAGCACAGTCTGGAAGCCGTCGACGGCGCTACCCGTATCGGACACGGCGGCTAACGCAAAGTAAGCGGTGATCAGACCGCCGCCCACGAGGAACACCACCTGGATCACATCGGTCCAAGCCACGGCCTTCAACCCGCCGTAGATCGAGTAGATCCCGGCAAAGACGAGCAGCCCGACAACGCTATACATCACCGGTATACCCAGTATCTGATTCATCGCCAACGCGCCGAGCCAGGCCACCGAAGTCAGGTTGACAAACAGATAAACCAACAGCCAAAAGATCGAGAAAGCGAGACTCACCCCTTTGCCATAGCGTTCATTGAGCATCTGGGGCATCGTGTAGATCTTGCGCTCCATCATCATCGGCAGCAGATATTTGGCCACGACGATCAGCGTCAGCGCCGCAATCCACTCATAGGCCGCGATCCCGAGCCCGATGCGGAAGCCCGAGCCCGACATCCCGATGAAGTGTTCGGCCGAGATGTTGGCCGCGATCAGCGATGCGCCCACTGCCCACCAGGGAAGCGAGCGGCTCGCCAGGAAGTAGTCCGACGAAGTCTTTTCTTCGCCTTTTTTCGTGCGGGAGATCCACAATCCCAGTCCGACGATCAGCACGGCGTAGAGGCCGCAGATCAGGTAGTCAAGTCCGGAAAAACTAACATTCATACAGTTCCGTTGAAATTTTTAAGTTCGGGTTGGCGGTCTTATTGTTTCTTGAGCATATAATAAACCTCGTTGACGCGAATGTCGCGTTTGAAGTCGCGGATTGTGGTCCGCTTGTCGATGGGCAGGTATTCGATCCCGGCGATCTCGGCATAATCTTCGAAATATTCCGGGGTGAGGGCCATCGAGAAACCGGTGTGATGCGTGCCGCCGGCCAGTATCCAGGCATGAGCGCTCGTTTGCAGGTCGGGCTGCGGGATCCACAATGCCTGGGCCACAGGTAGTTTGGGCAGCGGGGATTCGGTACTGATCACCTCCACTTCGTTGACGATCATCCGGAAACGGTTGCCCATGTCTACGACCGTGGCCGCCACACCGGGGCCCGGAGGGGTGTTGAACACCAGGCGGGCGGGATCGGCCTTACCGCCGATGCCCAACGGGTGTACTTCGAGCTTCGGTTTGCTTTCGGCGATCGACGGACACACTTCGAGCATATGGGCCTGCAGGGCCGACATCTTTCCCTGTTTCATGTGGTAGGTGTAGTCCTCCATAAACGACGTGCCGCCTTTCAGCCCGAGGGCCATCACCTTCATCGTGCGCAACAGGGCGGCGGTTTTCCAGTCGCCTTCGCCACCGAAACCATAGCCGTCGGCCATCAGGCGTTGGCAGGCCAGACCGGGCAACTGGTGCAAGCCGTGCAGGGCGTCGAAATTGGTGGTGATCGCCTTGATCTTGCGTTCGGTCAGGAAAGCGCGCATCGCCACTTCGGTGCGGGCGGCCTCAACGACCGACTTCCGATCTTTACCTCCTTCCCGGGCATTGGGAGCCAACAGATATTCCTTGTCGTAGACGGCCAACATATCCCTGATCCGGGCCTCGGTCACTTTTTCGACATAGGCGGCCAGATCGCCGATCGGATAGTAATCGACATGGTAGCCCAAGCGCAGTTCGGCCTCGACCTTGTCGCCGTCGGTCACGGCCACGTTGTTCATGTTGTCGCCGAAGCGGGCCACCTTCATATCGCGGGCATCGTCCCAGGCGTTGGCCACGCGCATCCACACAGCCATCCTGTCCTGCACATCCCTATCCTGCCAATAACCCGCCGCAACTTTCACCCCGAGGCGCATCCGACTCACGATATGTCCGAACTCGCGGTCGCCGTGAGCGCTCTGGTTCAGGTTCATAAAATCCATGTCGATTTCGCCCCACGGAATTTCACGGTTGAACTGGGTGTGCAGATGCAACAGGGGTTTTGCGAGTACCTTCAGTCCGCCGATCCACATCTTGGCCGGCGAGAAAGTATGCATCCAAGTGATGATCCCCACGCAATCAGCGGCGGAATTCGCACCGACGCAAGTATTGAGAATTTCCTCGGACGAACGCACGGTGGGTTTCCACACTATTTCGAGGGGCAGACCGGCTTTGGCGTTCAACTCGTCGACCATCTTCCCGGCGTCCTCGGCCACCTGGCGCAGGACGTCGTCGCCGTACAGATCCTGGCTTCCGGTCACGAACCAGATTTTTTTGTTGCTGATTTTCATAACAGTTATCGTTTAATTCGGTAGTTTCAGCGGAGGCGAAAAGTGTTTAAAAGTAACAAAAATTTTCGTTTCCCTTCGTTTTTTTTCGAAAAAATCATTTCACAACGGTGTCCGGCAACTTTTCCTGGAATTCGCTCACTTGGTAAGGCGAATTGTGGTAAATATAGAGGACTTTGGGCGCCACCATTTTAGCGGCGTCGACCAACATGCCGTCGGTCATCGTGTGGGGTAGATTCTTGGGGAGGAAGGCTGCGTCGATCCTGCCGAGGTTTTTCATTTCGGGGATGTTTTCGGTGTCACCCGCGATATAGACGCGGAAATCGACGAAGTTCAAGACATAACCGTTGCCGCTGCCCTGCGGATGGTAGGGTTGTCCCGGCGCACGCATGTGCTCGATGTTATAGGCCGGAACGGCTTCGATCAGGATGCCGTTCCACGAGGTCGACTGACCGTTTTTCAAAACTTCGGCCCCTTTCAGTTGCTCGGCTGCCGCCGGGTTGGCGATAATGTGCGTTGCCGGGGCGAGGATCTTTTCACAGGCCGTTTTGTCGAGGTGGTCGCCGTGTTCGTGGGTGATCAGCAGCAGGTCGGCCTTGGGCAATTTCGAATAGTCGCCCGCCCGACTGTAAGGGTCCACCTGAATGGTCTTCCCGCTCCATTGGACCATCACCGAGCCGTGACCGACGAGGGTGAGGGTAACCTCGCCCGACGGGGTGGCGTATTTGTCACTCTTAACAGTCTGTCCCATAACGCACAACGGAATTAAACATGAAACGAATAAAATAATCTTTCTCATAACAGCCAAATTAGGTTGATGTATCTTCAAATGTATGAAAAATTCTGTGGAAAATCAAAAACGACCTTCCGACGGCTTTTTTAATCGGCGGGTTCGATGTATCTTTGTAACCTCAAAAAGCGAACCAAAGTATTACGAAAATGGCCGACGAAAAGATCATATTCTCGATGGTGGGCGTCTCGAAGATGTTCAACAACCAGAAAAAAGTACTCAACGATATCTACCTCTCGTTTTTCTATGGAGCCAAGATCGGCATCATCGGACTCAACGGCTCGGGGAAATCGACCCTGATGAAGATTATCGCCGGGCTCGACAAGAGTTTTCAGGGCGAAGTGGTCTTTTCGCCCGGATATACGGTCGGTTACCTCGAACAGGAGCCGCACCTCGACGACACGAAAACGGTCCGGGAAATTGTGCAGGAGGGTTGCGCCGACGTGGTGGCCCTGCTCAAAGAATACGAGGACGTCAATGCCGGGTTCCTGAAGGAAATGACCGACGATGAAATGGGAAAGCTCATCGAACGCCAGGGCGAACTGACCGAACTGATCGACCAGAAAAACGGATGGGAACTCGACAGCAAACTCGAACGCGCTATGGACGCCCTGCGCTGCCCCGACGCCGATTCGCCGGTCAGGCATCTCTCGGGAGGCGAACGCCGCCGGGTGGCGCTGTGCCGCCTGTTGTTGCAGGAACCCGACGTGCTGCTGCTCGACGAACCGACCAATCACCTCGATGCCGAATCGATCGACTGGTTGGAGCAACACCTGCAACAATACAAAGGCACGGTGATCGCCGTCACCCATGACCGTTACTTTCTCGACAACGTCGCCGGATGGATCCTCGAACTCGACCGTGGCGAAGGCATTCCG
>JAITVB010000192.1 GCA_031286025.1 Rikenellaceae bacterium | reverse complement strand
AGCCGATGGTGGCCGTACTCGACAACGGCGAGTGGGTGTCCCACGAATTGAGCGGCAAGCTGCTCGAGGACAAGCAGCCCGCCCGCAACAGTGAGACCCCGAAAACATATGCCCTGCGGTCGGCGGTGGCCGGCAAGGACGGCTCGGTGTGGATGATGCAGGAATTCAACGGCAGGCAAAGGCTACTCCGTTTCAAGGACGGTACCTTCAGTCTGGGCGCCAACGGCGATCCCGACAGCCTGGCATTCACCTCGATCCGGTCCGACTACCGGGGTAACATCCTCTACACGACCGAAAAAAAGACCGGCCTGCTCGACCCCGCCGCGGGAACTTTCCGCATGCTGTTCGACCAAAGCCTCAAGGCCTTCGCGGCCGATGCTTCGGCCATCTGGTATGCCGTGAACCTCAAGACGATGAAAGGCATCAACGAAGGCCCGACCACCCTGCTCAGGCGGCTCGACCTGCAAAGCGGTAAGACCCACGACTACACCACCGAAAACTGCCCCGTAGACTTTCCGATCGATCAGATCAGGGCCGATGCGGCGGGCAACTTGGCTATCCTGTCCAACAGTGAGGTGGTGATACTCGACAAGACCGACCTGTCGAAATACAAGGGCAACTGGCGGTATTATTCCTCAGGCTATATGGATGCCGAGGACTACACTCCCATCGACTGGATCGCCGAAAACAACACCGGCGCGTATCCCGTTTCGGTGTCCTGGCTGCTGCAGGATCCCATTCTGAGGTATGTGGGCATTTACCGCGACGGCGCATGGGAATACCGCAACATGGCGGTCGATACCGAGGCACCGCTGATGCTGGGCATGAAAGCGACCCGACCCACCCAGATATGCTACACGCCTAAAGGCATCGTGGTGGGTACGGCCAACAACGGGCCGATGCTCTTCGATCCCGAAAAACAATACGCCGCCAATATCCAGGGTTATGACAAGAAAACCTACGGAGAGAAGGTCAACGCCATCGCCGCAGACAAGAGCGGCACGATCTGGATCGGCACCGGCGACGGGCTGGTGCGCTACGACGGCACAGCGTTTACGTTTTTCAACGCTAAAAATTCCGATTTCAAGGGCAAAAAGGTGAATTGTCTCTATGTGGCCCCGGATAATACGCTTTGGGTCGGCACGGCCGGGGAAGGCATCTTTGTGTTCGACGGCGCCGCATGGAAGAACTACGCCAAAAAAGAGGTGTTCAAGTATGGCAACATTGGCGGCCTGGCCGGATCGGGCGGAACGGTTTACGCCACCGAATACAGCGCGATGGGCCAGAGCAAACTGCTGTATATCTGCGAAAACGGAACTTTTCGCACGGAAGAGATACCCTACAACACCTACCTGGACGCACTGATCGCCGAACCGGGCGGCACTTTGTGGATTGTCGCCACCAGGAGCGGCGTGTGCTGTCGCCGTGCGGACGGCACACAAGTGACCTACGACACATCCAACTCGCCCGTCGGCTATAAGGGCAGCATCCCGACCGCCTATTCCATGCAGGGTTTCTGGTGCGACGGCCGTCTCTACCTGAAGACCTCCTACGAGCAGATGACCGACCCCATGGGCTACTATGCCACTAACGAAACGATGAAGGAACTGTGTAAGAAATATAAGGACAGGGTGAATACCTTCACCAAGGAGGTCGTCTACATCCTGGACACAAACGGAAATTAACGGTTTTTAGGAAATCGGCTAACGATTTCGTATCTTTGTCCCAATTTGCATTGCATCCCGCAAAACTGAAACGGAAAAGAAGTCAACTAATAAAATAAAAAACATGACAACGATCGATCTGAAAAAGTACGGCATTTCGGGAACCCCCGAGATCGTGCACAACCCGACCTACGAACAACTGTTCCAGGCCGAAATGGACCCCAAGAACGAAGGTTTCGAAAAAGGCGAACTCACCACTACCGGCGCGGTAGCGGTGAAAACCGGCGTGTTCACCGGCCGCTCACCCAAGGACCGCTTCATCGTTAAGGACGCCGAGTCCGACAAGAACATCTGGTGGGACGGCACCATCAACCGCCCCACGACCAAAGCCGTTTGGGACGAACTCAAAGGCCTGGTGCAGAAGGAACTCTCGAACAAGAAACTCTACGTGGTGGACACGTTCTGCGGTACGAACAAGGACACCCGCATGAAGGTCCGCTTCATCATGGAAGTGGCCTGGCAGGCCCACTTCGTGACCAACATGTTCATCCGCCCCTCGCACTATGAGCTGGAAAACTACGGCGAACCCGATTTCGTGGTAATGAACGGCAGCAAGTGCACCAACCCCAACTGGAAAGAGCACGGCCTGAACAGCGAGGTATTCGTGCTGTTCAACCTCACGGAAAAGATCCAGATCATCGGCGGCACGTGGTACGGCGGCGAAATGAAGAAAGGTATGTTCTCGATGATGAACTACTACCTGCCCCTCAAAGGCATGGCCTCGATGCACTGCTCGGCCAACGTGGGCGAAGCGGGCGACGTGGCCGTATTCTTCGGCCTGTCGGGTACCGGTAAAACGACCCTGTCGGCCGACCCGAAGCGTTACCTGATCGGCGACGACGAGCACGGTTGGGACGACAACGGCGTGTTCAACTACGAAGGCGGCTGCTACGCCAAGGTGATCAGCCTCTCGGAAGAGAACGAGCCCGACATCTGGCGCGCCATCCAGCGCAACGCGCTGCTTGAGAACGTGGTGGTTAAGGCCGACGGCACGCCCGACTACGCCGACGGCTCGATCACCGAGAACACCCGCGTTTCGTACCCCATCTACCACATCAACAAGATCGTGCTGCCCAGCAAGGCCGGCCATGCCAAGAAGATCATCTACCTGTCGGCCGACGCATTCGGCGTGCTGCCTCCGGTTTCGATCCTCGACAAGGCCCAGGCCCAGTACCACTTCCTGTGCGGTTACACCAGCAAGCTGGCCGGTACCGAGCGCGGCATCACCGAGCCCGTGCCCTCGTTCTCGCCCGCTTTCGGCGAAGCGTTCCTCACGCTGCACCCCACCATCTACGCCAAGACCCTCTCGGACAAGATGGAGCAGTACGACGCCAAGGCCTACCTGGTGAACACCGGCTGGAACGGTACCGGCAAACGTATTTCGATCAAGGACACGCGCGCTATCATCGACGCGATCATCGACGGTTCGATCGAAAAGGCTCCCAAGACCCACATTCCGATCCTGAACCTGAACGTGCCCGCGAAGCTCGAAAAGGTTTCGGACATCCTCGACCCCCGCACCACGTACAGCGACGTGAAGGTATGGGAAGAAAAGGCCAAGAGCCTGGCTGCTAAGTACATCAAGAACTTCGAGCAGTACACCGACACCGAGCACGGCAAATCCTTGATCCCCGCAGGTCCGCAACTGTAGTTGCGGATTGGGGGGCTGCGCGGATCGCACGGCATCTTTTGCCCATCCCTGCGGTTTTTGATCCTCACGTACTTCAAGTACGCTCCGGTCAAAAATCCTCGCGATAGACAAAACCTGCCGCACGCTGCGCACAGCGGACTCCCGGAAAAATTATTCAAATAAAAATGCCGCATCCGAAAGGGTGCGGCATTTTTTTTGTGGTGCGTGGGATTATTTTTTCGTCCCGATCGCCTTTTTGATCGCCTCGATCGCCAGGCCTTCCATGATGGTGTAACACTCCGGGATGGGGTGCACGCCGTCTTTGGCGTAAGCGACGGGCAGGCCGCCGTTTTCGTCGCGCAGGACCGTGTTGTAGTCGATGTAGCCGTAACCTTTCTCTTTTGCCAACTGCTTGATCCGCACGTTCAGGGCGTCGATCTTGGCCGGGCCGTCGGCGATCTCGGGGCGCCAGCGGAAAGCAGCGGCGGGCAGCACGGACGAAAGGATGACCTTGATGCCGTTGGCCCGGGCAATCTCGGCCATCGAGCAGATATTGCCGAACGTGAAATCGGGGTCGTACGCGCCTGTGTTCTCGGCGATGTCGTTGGTCCCGGCGTTGATGATGACCGCTTTGGGTTGCAGGGCGATCACATCCTGACGGAATCGCGCGAGCATCTGGGGCGTGGTCTGCCCGCCGATGCCGCGCCCCGTGAAGCCGTTGGCGGTGAAGAACCCGGGATGCGCGCGCACCCATCCGGCGGTGATCGAGTTGCCGATCAGCACCACGCGCGGGTGGTAGCCCGCCGCGATGAGCGAGTCGTTGGCCGGACGGTAGACGTCG
>JAITVB010000131.1 GCA_031286025.1 Rikenellaceae bacterium | reverse complement strand
CTGACCGGAGCGGTGCTCGACGGCTGCGACCTGACCGGGGCGGTCTTCGGCGGGACAGGGCTCGAAAAGGCCGATCTGCGCACCGCTTGGGGCTATGTGATCGACCCAAGCACTAACCGCATCCGCGGGGCGCGATTTGCCTATCCCGCCGTGTTGGGCCTGCTCGACGCTTACGGCATCGACGTGGAATAAAAGCGGCCGTTCCGTATTACGGTGACGGCCGGTGCGTTCTTATCCGGAAAACGTCTAAAAATCCCAGAGGCTGACCGTGTCCAACTGGCGGTAGTCGGTCATGTCGATCTGGATCGGCACGATCGACACATAGCCGTTTTTCAGCGCATATTCATCGGTTTCGGTACTCTCCTCCTCCTGATTCATAAAGATGCCCGTCAGCCAATAGTAGGGCCGTCCGCGGGGATCGTGGCGTTCTACGAACTCTTCGCGCCAGTAGCCTTTTGCCTGACGACAGAAGCGCACGCCTTTGATCTCGTCCTTCGGCAGGGTGGGAATGTTGACGTTCAGGCACATCGGAATCTCGACCTCCTCGTGCATCACCCGGTAGATCACCCGTTCGGCATACTCGGCGGCGGCGGTGAGGTCGGCGGTCGGGTCGTGATCGGTCAGCGAAAAGCCGATCGAGGGGATGTTGTAAAAACTGGCTTCGATCGCCGCCCCCATCGTTCCGGAGTAGATGACGCTCGTAGCCGAATTGGCCCCGTGGTTGATCCCCGACAGACCCAATGCGGGCAATTCGGGCATAATCATATCGAACGCCAACTTCACGCAGTCGACCGGCGTGCCCGAGCAGGCATAGACCACCAGGTCTTCCTCCTCGCGTACCTTGCGCAGGTGGAGCGGGTTGGCCATCGTCACCGCATGACCCATACCCGATTGTACCCGCTCGGGGGCGACGGCCACCACACGGCCGAATTTCAGGGCGATGTCGATCAGTGTATTGAATCCGCGGGCTTCGTAGCCGTCGTCATTGGTGATGAATATGAGTGGTTTTTCCATTTTTCTCGCTGATGTCCTTTTCGCCGGCCCGCGTTTCGGCCGGACATTTTTCATATTTGTCGGCCGGGCCTTGTATTTTTACTGAATCAAGTAATCCCGACAGGATGCCGGGAGGCATCTCAAACCGCTACCTGGCAGTCGATGCCCAACGCGCGCACCCGCTCGCCGATCCGTTCCAACTCGCTTTTGGTCACTTTGTAGAGGTCTTCGGCCGGTGTGTCGCGGTCGATCGTGTAGACCATCACCTGGCGCGGGCGGATGTCGGCGATCAGTTTGAGCCAGGCGTCGACCTCGGTGCGGGTCGTGTTATCGATCCGGCGACCGTCGTGCTCACCGCGCAGGAACAGGGTCTGGATGATCAGGTCACCGTGGAAGAGTTTCATGTTTTCGACCGTCTGCGCCACACTGTATGACGACGGGCAGCCGTTGATCAACCGCGCCGTTTCGTCGAAGGCCGAGTCGAGTTTCAAAATGTTGCGATCGACTTTGCCCAAGGCCCGGCGCACCGATTCGCTGCCGATCATCGTCGCGTTGCTCAGCACGGCGATCTTGGCCTGCGGGGCATAGCGGTCGCGCAGGTCGAAGGCGAAGTCGACGATTCGTTCAAAATCGGGATGCATCGTCGGTTCGCCGTTGCCGGCAAAGGTGATTACGTCGGGTAACTCCCCCGCCTCGTCCATTTCGGACAACTTCTTTTCGAGAGCCTCACGAACGGAGCCGGCGGGAATGAAGCGGGGTTTGCCGCCCTTTTTCGTCCAACCGCATTCGCAGTACACGCAATCGAAGTTGCAAAGCTTATTGTCGGTCGGCAGCAGATTGATCCCCAACGACACCCCGAGGCGACGGCTGCGCATCGGGCCGAAGATGATCTCTTTGAACAGCGAGGTTGCCATAATCACACATAATTTGGCCACAAAGATAGCACATAAATCCGAGGAGTGAAATCTCCGGGGCCGCTTTCCTGTGCCCATCGCCCCCAACGCCCGGCCTGCAAGGCGGCAGCGGAACAATTTCCCGGATCTGGGAAGGGCCGGAACAGGCCCACCCGAAGAAAAACGCCCGCTTTGGGCGCATAGAACGGGATCCCGGCATCGTTTTTCTGAAAAATTCGTATATTTGTAACAAATACGACAAACCGATGTTTGAAAAACTCGCCCTCTGCACCTTGTTCGACGGGATGACACCCGAAGCCACGAAAAACCTGTTGGCTTTGGCCAACTATGAAATCCGGGAATTTGCCCCGGGCGAAGTGGCCCTGCTCAAAGGCAATCCCTGCCGGGCACTGATGGTGCTGCTCTCGGGCAGGCTCCAGGCCGAGCGCTCCGGGAAACGGGGCCGGGACACTCCGGTCGAACAGTTTTCCTCGGGCATGCTGATCGCCCCCGGCCTGCTTTACGCCGGGACAAACCTCTTTCCGGCCCATATTGTGGTTGCCGAACCTTCGGAAATACTGTTCGTCACGAAAGACGACTTTTCGGACATGCTGCAACGGGACAAACGCGTGTTGGCCCGTTTTCTGGCCGTCCTTTCGGACAGCAACCGGCTGCTCTCGGATCGGATGGTCTATTTCGGTTTCCGCACGATCCGGGGTAAATATGCGGGTTACCTGTTGGAACAGAGCCGCGCCACGGGTTCGCCTTCGTTCCGGATCGGGGCGACGCAGCGTGAAATGGCCGAGCGCTTCGGGGTGACCCGTCCCGCCCTGGCCCGCGTGGTGGGCGAATTGAACGCCGAAGGAATCATTTATGTCAAAGGGAAAGAGGTCACGATCCATTATCCCGAAAAGTTGAAACAATACCGGTAACGGTTCCGGGGGTGCAATCCGGGGAATCGGGCCGGACTGTCGCAAACCTCGTACAAAAAAATCCTGTACAGGAGTCCCGCACAGGATTTTATTTCCCCAAGAAGCGAATAATTATCTCAACTCCATGCCGGCTTTGTCGGCCAGTTCTTGTTGGAGGTCGTTCATCGCGTCGTGGAGCACGTCGAGACGTTCGATGCGGTCGTCGACTTGGTTCCACAGGTCATACCATTCGTCGCTTTCCGGGGCAACCTGGATCGTCCGGGTCAGCAACGGCAGGAGGCTGTCGCGGTCATAGGCATAGACCGTCATGATGCTTTCGTGGAATGCCTTTGCATCGTCGGGATAAGCCAAGGCGACGGTCACCTTGGTGCAGCTGTCGAGAGCGGCAGTCAGGCCGTTGAGTATTTGCTGCGCCTCTTCGGTCGACATTTCGTTGTCGAAAATGGTTTCGAGGTCGGCGGCGATCTTTTCGTCGAAATAGTTGAACGCCGTTACGGCTTTTTCGTTGTACTGGGAAAGCGTAAGCTTACCGTCGCCGCAGGAAACGGTCAAGGCGGCCAGGGCCAAAATGAGGGTTGCTTTTTTCATCAGGGATTATTTTAGTCGAGGTATTAAAAAAACCGATGCAAACGTAGTGATTTTTTCATAGTTTACAGAATAAAGAGAGGAAATTTGCCCGTAATCGTTAAAATTATCGAAAATCATGGCCCGCCCCCCTCCTTTGCGGCTCTCTTCCCGACACACAGGGATACAAAATTTTTACACGTTTTTTCAAAACGCTTTTTTATGTCAAAATAAAATCGTACCTATGTTTCGTTTTTATTCCGGGAAATGGCCGACAACGGTCGCTTCCGGACAACATTTTGGCAACGGACACAGCGTACCGGTTCCGAATAGGATTCTCAAAATTTCGGAACATACATAACGTAAGTTATAGTCAATCGATATAGCGGCCGAGTCTCCCTGGGGATTCAGCGTTGAATCATAATAAATTAAAAGACCGGAACGCTAACGCGCCCCGGTCTTTCAGAGTAAGAATATAAAAAAGGCTAGCTTATTCGAAGAATCCGGAGTTTTAGACAGGCCGGGAAACAAGTTTAAAATCAGCGTTCTTTACATGTCTTTTTTGCCGGATCGATTTTTAACGTATAACTTACGTTATGTTAAAATCCCTCCGCCGTGGCGTCGACCCACCTTTTCCATCCAAATAATCCCAATTTCCAACTAACCTAAAAACATTACCATTATGAGGAGTAAAATTTACCATGTTGTCATTGCCCTCCTTGCGGTATGCTCGCTTTCGGGACAGGCCTTTGCACAAAGCCTGGCCGTTTCCGGGACGGTCCGCGGAGAAAATGGCGATCCCATTGCGGGTGTTGCCGTTATGGTTGCCGGACGCTCCGTCGGGCAAGTCACCGATGCGGCGGGGAAATACACCATCACCGCAACGGCCGCGGACAGACTGACATTCAACTGCCTGGGCTATGCCCCGCAGGAGATCGAAGTCGGCGGCCGCACGACGATCGACGTTATCCTGAACGAAGACGTCGAAAGCCTCGACGAGATCGTGGTGATCGGCTATGGCGTGCAGCGCAAACGCGATGTGACCGGCTCGATCGCTTCGGTGAAGTCGGAGGACATTATGGCCCGCCCGACCTCGAACCCCTTGCAGGCCCTGCAGGGACGCGTGGCCGGGATGGACATGAACATCGAATCGGGGCAGCTGACCCCCAACGCGGGTACCAGATTCACCGTCCGCGGGAACCGCTCGCTCAAAGCCAGCAACGCCCCGCTGATCCTGGTCGACGGGATTCCGTACGGCGACAACCTTGATCTCAACTCGGCCGACATCGAGTCGATAGAAGTGCTCAAGGACGCTTCGTCAACCGCGATCTACGGGTCGCGCGGGGCCAACGGCGTGATCATCGTCACCACCAAGAAAGGCACCGAAGGCAAGGCGCGCGTGACGCTCAACGCCTATGCCGGACCGAGTTACGTGACCGGTTGGATGAAAGTCTTCTCGGGCGAAGAGTTCGTGCAGTACAAGACCGATTCCTATACTGTGCCCGATTTTGACGCGCAAACCCCTACGGCTACGGTTCCGTCCTTCGAAACGATCTTCTCTTCGCCGGGCGAACGGGATTACATCGACAAAAAATATTACACCGACTGGAACGATCTGATCTTCCATCAGGGTTTCATCCAAAACTACGACGTCAGCGTATCGGGCGGCACCCGCAGTTCTAACGTCGTGATGTCGCTCGGCTACAACGACCAAAAGGGACTGACGCTCAACGAAAACCAGCGCCGCTACAACTTCCGCATCGCCGGCGACCAGAACATCCGTCCCAACCTGAAAGTGGGGATCAACGCCACCTATACCTACCGCGACAACAACATGCGGCGCGACCCGACCAACATGGCCAACAAGATCAACCCGATCAGCCGCCCCTATGACGACAACGGCAACTTCATCCTCTTTCCCGCCCCGGGTTACACGACCCAGGTGAGCCCGATCGCCGACGAACAGCCCGGCATATACAAAAACGAGGTCGTTTCTCAACGCATCTTCGCCAACGGCTACATCGACTATAACATCAACAAGACCTGGTTCTTCAAGACCACTTTCGGGATCAACTCGACCAACTACACCTACGGCCTCTATCAGGGCCGGGGCAGTGTTGACCGCCCCACTTCGCCCAACTTTGCGCAGATGGGCCATTCGAGTTATCCCAACCGCTTCAACTACACTTGGGAAAACACGATCAACTACGTTAAGACATTCGGCAAGCACGACCTGACCGTACTGGCCGGTTCGAGCACGCAATACAACCGCAAGCAATATTACAACGCCCAGGGACAGGGACAGCCCGACCCCAACTCGCTTTGGTGGTACCTAGCCAGTGAAACCGGCGAAATCACCATCGCTAGCAACGAAACCACCGACAAACTGGTTTCATTCTTTGGCCGTGTGAACTACAGCTTCGCCGGCAAATACCTCTTCTCGGCCTCGATTCGTTCGGACGGTTCATCGGTGTTGGGCGACGGCAACAAATGGGCTTCGTTCCCCTCGGCTTCGGTCGGATGGCGCATCTACGAAGAAAACTTCCTGAAGAACGCCCATTGGCTCTCCGACCTGAAACTCCGCGCCAGTTGGGGGAAATCGGGCAACAGTTCGATCGACCCCTACCAGACGATGAGCACCATCACCGGGGTGATTTATGCTTACGACGAATCGAGCAACTACGGCTACTGGCCCAACGTAATGGGAAACCGGAACCTCCGTTGGGAAGTTACCCGCACCGTAAACCTCGGCCTCGACTTCAGTCTGTTGCGCGGACGTATCTCCGGTGCTTTCGACTACTACGACTCGAAGACCGTCGACCTGCTGATGCCGCGCGCCCTGCCCCGCTCAAGCGGTTACAGCGACACGATGGACAACATCGGGGAAGTCGGCAACAAGGGTTGGGAGCTGAGTCTCAACACGATCAACACCAATCCCAACGGGAAGTTCCATTGGTCGACCAACTTCACCTTCTCGCACAACGACGAAAAGATACTCTCCCTGGCCAGCGGCGTCACCAAGGATGAAGCCAACGGTTGGTTTGTGGGCCATCCGGCCAAAGTTTACTACGATTATCAGAAACTCGGTATCTGGCAATGGGACCAAAAGGATGAAGCCAAGAAGAACAACCAGTTACCCGGCGACATCCGCGTGTACACTGCCAATGCCGACGGCAAGGTGACCGCCGACGACCGCATGATCCTCGGCAACCCGCGTCCGGAACTCAACTTCGGGATGAACAACACGATGACATTCAAGGGTTTTGACCTCGCATTCTTCATCTACGGCAAGACCGGCTTCATGGTACAGACCGATTTCGCCAGCAACTTCAAGCCCAATGCCCTGGAAAACAGCCTGAAGGTAGACTATTGGACGGTGACCAACCCGACCAACGCCTACCCGCGTCCGCGCCAGGGAACCAACTCGTTCCTGTATGGTTCGACCTTGGGCTATGTGAAAGGAAACTTCCTGAAGATCCGCGACATTACGTTGGGCTATACCCTGCCCAACTCGGTCGTCGGCAAGATCGGCATCTCGAAACTCCGCGTTTACGGAACCGCCAGCAACTTCTTCACCTTTGCGGACAAGGTCTTCGGCGACTTTGACCCGGAACGCAGCATCAGCACCACCGGTCCGACCTTCCCGATGGCCAAGCAGGTGATATTCGGGATCAATCTGAACTTCTAACGGAGTACTCGCTTACATGAATCACAACGTAATTAAATCCGAGACAACTATGAAAAAAGTCATATCAGGAATTTTTGTTATCCTGGCCGCCTCCTTCACCCTGAGCTCCTGCGAAGATTACCTGAAGGAAAACAACAGGAACGCAATGACCACCGTCTACTACAACACGCCGGAAGGGGTGCAGGCCGCCATTCATGCGGGCTATTACCTCAACCGTACGTTCTACTACCAGGAAACCCCGATCCAGATGTTGGAAACCGGGACCGACCTTTTCTACAAAGGCAACGACAACAAACAATCGGCTGTGGCCGGATACGGATCCGACCTGAACGGCTCGACCGGCACCTCGGGAACTACCCTCGGGATATGGGAAACGACCTGGCAACTCTGGTACCGGGGGATCGAATGGGCCAACATCGCCCTCGAAAACCTGGAAATCGTGCCGATGGACGCCGCCCTCAAAAAACGTCTGACCGGCGAGGCGAACTTCCTGCGCGCCTGGTATAACTGGCACATCGTCGAAACCTGGGGCCCGGTCATCCTGAAAACCAAACCGACGAATATGTCCGACCCGGAAGTCCTTTCGCCCAAGAAGACCCCGATCAAGGATTTCTATACCCAGATCCTGGCCGACCTCGACGTAGCCATCGCCAACCTGGACGGCTACGACCCCAAGGACGGACATGCCAACATCTGGGGCGCCAAGGCCTTCAAGGCTCGCGTACTGCTTTATATGGCTAGCGAATACAACGCGGAAGCCTGCGGATACACCGCCGACCAGGCGAAGTCGTTCGCCACGCAGGCCGCCACCCTGGCCGCCGAAGTGATCGCCTCTTCGGGACGCAAACTCTATCCGATCTACCGCGACACCTGGGACATGAAAAACGCCAATGCCAGGAACAACACCGAAAGCATCTGGTATGTCAACTACACCTCCAACCTGAGCTTCACCGGCAGCAGCCTCACCTCGATGGTTCCGAGCAGCGGCAACGGGGGAAACGAGGCGCTCGTTACCTACACGATCAAGTATGACGACCAAGCGGGGTTGACGCGTACCGTCCGCTACGGCCGCCCGTTCAATCGGGTGATGGTAAGCATGCGTGCGCTGAAACTCTTCGACAACACGATCGACCAACGCTTCAACGTCACTTTCCTCAACTTGTGGTGTGTGAACGACGCGGGAAAGCTCGCCACGGCCCGCGCCGGCAACTATCCCAAGATGGGCGACATAGGCGACACCGCGATGCTGATGATCAACGGTCTTGCTACCGCCGGACAGAAAGCCTGGGCGGCCGGACGCTACCAGATCCTTGATTACACCAACATTTATGGCGGAGCTATGGAACCTGAAAACGTGAAAACGTACAGCGCCTTGCGCGGCTTCCAGATGAACAAGTTTGCCGACTCGACACGGTCCGGCGGGCAGGACGACCTGCGGAGCATCCGCGACGCAAGCGTGCTGCGCCTGGCCGAAATGTACCTGATCGCTTCGGAGGCTTACTGGCGGGCGGGCGACAACACCAACGCCCTGAAGTACATGAACGAATTGCGCACCACCCGTGCTGTGCCGGGCAAAACAGCCGAAATGACCGTAGCCACCGGCGATCTGACCCTCGATTTCTTCCTGGACGAAAACGCCCGTGAGTTCATCGGCGAAATCCACCGTTGGTCCGATCTCAAGCGCACCAAGAAGTTGGTGGAATATAACCAGAAGTACAACCCCGACGGCAAGGCCAACATCAAGGAACACCACCTGTTGCGCCCCATCCCGCAGGGGCAGCTCGACGCCGTGCTGAACAAAGACGAATTCAAACAAAACCCCGGATACGACAAATAGCAGTCCGGCCGATCTTTCGAAATATGCCTCCCCGTCGGGGGAGGCATATTTTTTCATCGCTGTGACCTCTGACGAAATCGACGATATTGTTCGTCACAACGCCGGAAAGGGTATCTTTGCCCGAAATTTACCGGATATGAACCGGATGGTACCGATCATCGCCGATGGATTCTCCGGCTCGACTATTGCTTTTCCGTGAGATGTTTCCAGAACCGCCGGGGCAGATGTTGGCGGTGCAGCTTGGGGTTGATGCGCTCCTTGATGGCCATCGACTTGAAATAGCCGCGCCAAAGATCCTGAAATAACTTCTCGTCCTCGGCCATCAGTTTTTCGTCGAGTTTTCCACCCGGAAAATTTTCATGGTCATCCAAGAGGGCGACCTCGGTCGTCTTCTCCAAATCATAGAAAAAACCGTAGCGGCGACGCAGGTCGTAGATTAGCCATTTCTGGTCCGCAAAACGATCTTTGAAGTGTTCGAGCACCAACGGCAGGGCGTTGTATTTAGGCGAAACGGCAGCAAAAAACGTATCGTCGCCCGCCCGTTGGAAACGCACGAACTGGATCAGATAGAGCGCCTCCTTATTGACCTTTTGGGCCAACTTCCTGGCTTCGAGCATATCGTTGTCGGCAAAGTCGGTCGACACCGGCCCCCGCGAATCGAACACCTTCCGCATATAGCGGAACAGCAGTTCGTCGCTACCAGGTTCTTCAGACAGCCAAACGTGCATCATCATCCCCCGTACCTCGCGCGGCAACTTGCGTTCGAGTGCCGTCCACACCCGCGACGCACGCACGCGGTCGGTCACCACCTCATAGCATTCTTCCGAAAACATCGGTTCGGGCTCCTCCGGCCCGATCAGCCGCTCCGGAAACGTTTTTCGGGCGTAAGCATCGAAGAGCGCGGTGAGTAAACCTTCGAAAGTCTTATCGTAACGGAAGACCTGCATCAATCGGGGAATAACAGCGACAGTTGGTTTTTGTTCGCCTCGCGCTTGTCGGCCTTTTTGGTCACGAGCAGCCGGCGGACGTGTTCGGGGTTGATCTCGTTGATGGTCGTGGTGACGGGCAATTCGTTGCACGTGATGAAATACTGTGCCTTTTTCATCACCACCCCGATCTTTTTCAACGTCGCCCCGGTGATGGCGCGGTGGCGGCGGGCAGCGACGATCAGCCCGGCCGACTTGGTGCCGATACCCGGCACGCGCAGGATCATTTCGACGTCGGCCCGGTTCAGGTCGACCGGGAACGCTTCGGGGTGGCGCAACGCCCACGCCAGTTTAGGATCGATATCAAGATCGAGGTTGGGATAGGCGTCGTCAACGATCTCATCGGTCCGGAAACCGTAGAAACGCATCAGCCAGTCGGCCTGGTAGAGCCGGTTCTCGCGCACAAGCGGCGCCCCGGGCACAGCCGGCAGGCGCGAATCATATCCGTTGACAGGAATGTAGCCCGAATAGTAAACCCGCTTCATTGCCGGCCGTTGATAGAGGGCGGTCGACAGCCGCAGGATCTGTTGATCGCTCTCGGGCGTGGCCCCGACGATCATCTGGGTGCTTTGCCCGGCGGGAGCAAAGCGCGGGGCGGAGCGCGAGCGCTTGCGTTCCTCGGCACTCTCCAACACTCCCTGGCCGATATACCCCATCGGTTTAAAGACGCTCTGGTGGTCTTTTTCCGGGGCAAGATAACGCAGGCTCTCTTCGACGGCGATCTCGACGTTGAC
>JAITVB010000098.1 GCA_031286025.1 Rikenellaceae bacterium | reverse complement strand
ATACGTAATTTTTTCCAAAGGTACATCTTTTTGGCTATTCGGGAAAACCATACCTTTAAAAAAACAACTTCGCGTTATCGTGCAACAAAACGGGGCAACAACAATGCATTCAAAGGCCTTTTTATGAGTGAAAACAAGGCAACGGATCATTTAATCCCGAGCTTCGCTTTGATGTCGGCGGGAATCGCTGCCTTGTTCACCATCAGATTGGTCGTTTTACAGAGGATGAAAGCGGGCGAAACATAGAAATACCCGTCGTAAAGGTTCGAAACGCCCCACGAGTTTTTCACCTTATAGAACAGATTGCCGTCCGGGTCGGTCGCCGTGCCGACAATCACCATCCCGTGGTCGTCGGTGGTCTGGTAGTTGTCGAAGTAGAGTTGGCGCAACTCCTGGGTCACCTGTTTTTCGGGCATCATGCCGGTCACTTTGGCATTCATCTCCCACAGGTCGGCATCCGAAATCCCGGTCCAACGCGCTTGGTCCGAACCGCTGATCTCCTTGGCAGAAGTCGCCGGCAAGATCGCAAAGCCCAACGCATACTGAAAACCCGATTCGCTCACGTCCGACGACCAAGTCGCGGTATAGCCCTGTTCGATCGAATTTTTCAAAATTTTCGACAGGTCGTCCAACGGGATATTATAGGAAAGACCCCAAGCCCAGTTGTCGGGAATTTCGAGCGCAAAACGTTCATAGAACGGATGATGCGTGAACGAGGCAAGCGAGATATAATCGTCCCAGTTCAAGCCCAGGTCGGCGGCAAACGATTCCGGGCTATAACTCTTGCCCTGATAGGTGAACGTTTCGGGCATTTTTCCGAAATAAGCGTCGAGGATGCCGTTGAACCCGGCCGCCCAGGCGGTCGAAAGCGTGCGGTTGGGATTTTTGATCACAGCCTCAAGATAGGCTTTCAGCACGGCGTTGACCTCGTTGTGGGTGTGTTGGTCGGTACCGTAATTGAGACCGGGGTAAACGGATTCCGGCACGATCCCGTACTTGCGGATCACATTGAAAATGTCGTGGGTGTTGCCGCCGGCGTCGAAATTGACCGTACCGTGCATCCGGACATACTTTTCGGCCTTGTCCATGTAGGTGCAGCGCACGATCCACATATCGGACAAGATCACCTCGCCCCGGCCCGTGCGCAACAGGTCGCTCTCGATCTGCCCGACGCCCGAAAAACTCCAACAGGTGCCCGAGCGGGCCTGGTTCTTGACCGGCGTGGTGGCCAACGTTTTGATTTCGGTGAAGACGTATGGCTTCGATTCCGGGGGAGTTTGGGCGTAAAGGCTGCCTGCCAACAGGACGGCGGCGATCGTCAGTATTTTCTTCATATGCCTAAGTTTATGGACCGATTCATGTTATACGAACAAAAGGTCGACCTCTTTCCCGTATTGTTCCTCCAACAGGGCGGCCATGCGGACCGACAGATCGCAACGGGTTTTAACGTCGAACGGGGATATTCCGCTTTTTGCCGCTTCGCACATACCGGCCCGGATCATAACCCGGTCGCCGCCGGTCAGTTTGCGGCAGATTTCGGCTTCGGGCGACGGATCGAACAAAAACTCGCGGCGGTCGGCCAACATCACACACACCCGGTCGAATGCCGACAAATCGTCCAACGCGATCGCCTCGCCGTCAAAGAGATCGGTTTCGCCCTCGCCCGAGGGTTCGATACCCGAAAAAAGCGAAACGGAACGCGCCCGCCGCAAGTGGATAACCGCCACAGCCAGGTCGCCGGCCGAATTTCCGCCGTCGTTGGCCACCGCCCGCCCGATCAGGGCCGTCGAAAGCGCTGCGGAAGACATCGCCGGATCTTCCGTTATCAATGCCTGCGCGAAAGCCGCCGCTCCGTCCGCGCCCCAACCAAAAGGGAAACGGTTGCTCCCCCAACCGCCGCGAAGCACGCCTTCGGTCGCCAACACGATGCGGTCGCCCACTTCGATATTGAACCACGAAGTGTAAAGCAACCGCCTGATCCCCTGCGCCTCACCCGTTATCCGGCACTTACGTTTGGCCGTCAACAGTTGCCCGTTGCGCAGCACGAATGTCCGCAGGTCGTCGCATTCGACGATGGTCGCCTGGCGTCCCGGCCGGTCGATTTCGACAAAAGTTTCGCCCTCACCGCCACCGGGCAAGACGTCGGTCAACGCTACGGTCATCCGGTCGTCGTCGGCACAACGCCGCTGCAGGAACGTCTTGCCGCATGGCGTCTGTCCGTCTCCGCACCGCTTCCTGCAAGCTATGTCGATAAAAAGTCGTCCCGACATTTTTCTGTAAAAACACGTTTTTAGTTACTTCCCGACCGGGAATTTTGTCGTTCCGGTCGAAAAAATCGACCGTGACGTCCCTGCAAATTGCCTTCCTCACGTATGTCCTCTCGATCTTTTACAGGACGCAACCTCCACACTACGGGCCTTTTAAGGGGAATAAATCCCGTTTTCTGACCCTTTTTGGGGGATTTCAAGCAATAAAGTTAAAAAAAAACGGCCAAACCGCTGTTTATTCCGAATCTTTTCTTTCCTTTGCATTGAATTTCATCATTCTAATTCTTTTTTTATGAAAGGTACTGTAAAGTGGTTTGATACGGCCAAAGGTTATGGCTTCATCACAACCGAACAAGGTAATGACATTTTCGTTCATTACACGGGCATCGCCAAGAAGGGTTTCCGCGGGCTAGAAGAAGGCCAGGAGGTCGAGTTTGACGTAGACCAGGGCAAGAAAGGCGACCAGGCCATCAACGTGACCGTGCTTGCGTAAGTAAAGAAGGCCATTCAATAAGATATAACAACTCTTATTCGCAGCATCAAAGGGTTTTTCCGAGAGGGGAAACCCTTTTTTGTGGCGTGTTTCGGGGGAATATGAAAAAAAACGGGGTTTTTCAGCTGAAAACCCCCGCCGCGGGATGCTTATTGAAAGTTAGGAAATATCCCTAAATTTATTTCTTGTCGTACAATCGACGAAAATTCACGAAAAAAGTTTGCCCGTACATAATTCTCCCGGACATCCTCCGATTACTTCGTAAACATATTCTTTTAACGCTTTTTCCAACCGATAATATTCTTCGAATGTGATTGGCTTGCCCCCACCTGCATAATCGAAAGTTACCTGCCTTACTCTCCCCACAGGATCAATGATCATATTAGCAAAGAGTATCGAGGATAATTCGCGCGCCCGTGCAGGTGGGAAAATTTGTCGGAAAACATCGGCCAACGGAGTGGGTTGCTGAAAAGCCGCCTGACACTTGGAATCTTGTTTCAAATGGTTAGCCTTATTTACTACCCTAAAACTTTGGGCTTCGGTTTCATCACCGATATAGCGATAAGTGATTTCGTGTACCTGAACCTCTTGCCACTCATCTTGGCCGAACCCTTGTTGGCAAGCAAGGGTTGCACAGATCGACAATATGAAAACTCGCAATTTCATGGCTCTTTTTTTTAGATTATTGACAACCTTGACCTAAGAAATATTGCAATGCGACAGGATTCATGCCGCATGTGAGATTGGAAACCCCTGCCGGCTTACCGGACTTATTTTCATCGAACGCGCAAATGTAGTCATAAATAATTACGATTTGATTACGAAAAAATCACAAAAACAAAGTAGAAAAAATTGTTACCTTTGTTTCGAACAGCCCCCGCCACACAGTATGAAAAAAAACCTGAAAGACCTCATCTATTTCTTCACCGACGGCATCTGGCGCAAGGACGAGAGCGAGTACAAACCGAAGGCGTTGCGTTGGTTGGTCAAGCAGTTGCGCGTATTCATCTTTACCGTCAAGAGCTACGGGCAGGACCAGTTGCAGGTTCGCTCGGCCGCCCTCACCTACTACACGCTGATGGGGTTGGTGCCGATCGCCGCCGTGATCTTCGGCGTGGCCAAAGGCTTTACGGTCGAAACGTCGATCACCGACCAACTATACGAAAATTACCCCGAGTATACCCAACTGATCGGCCAAGTATTGGGGTTTGCCAACGCCCTGTTGGAACGCACCAGGGGGGGGTGGATCGCCTCGATCGGTATGGTCATTCTGCTTTGGTCGGTGATCATGGTGTTCAACAATATCGAGCGGTCGTTCAACCACATCTGGGAGGTTAAAAAAGAACGCAAAATCACTCGAAAACTGAGCGACTACCTGTCTGTTGTGCTCGTGGCTCCGATTTTTCTGTTCCTCTCTAACAACGTTACCAAAGGGATCGGGACGACGCTCGACGGTCTGTCCGACACCGGATTCTACATCCGGACGCTCGATTTCTTCGAGGCGCTCCTGCCCTATCTCGTGATCTGGGTGATGTTTACAGTGGTCTACTACGTGATGCCAAACACCAAGGTGCGCTTCTCGGCCGCACTGAAAGGTGCGCTGATCGCCGGGACGGCGCTGCGGTTGTTCACTATTCTTTACATAACGTCGCAAATGATGCTCTCGCGTTACAATGCAATATACGGAAGTTTTGCCGCCCTACCCCTTTTCCTGCTCTTCCTCAACGTAAGTTGGCAGGTGATCCTGTTCGGGGCCGAACTGTCGTTCGGGTATCAAAATATCAGGAAATACATCTTCGAGCAGGAGTCTTACCACATCAGCCTCGACTATCGCCGCCGGGTGATCCTCGCGGTATTGCATCGCATCGCCGATAACTTTTCGAGGGGGGAGGATCCGTATGATTCGGATCGATTGGCACAGGCATTGAACGTTCCGGTGCGGATCGTGCGTGACGTGCTGTTCGAACTCGAACGAGCCCGGCTGATCGTGTCGATCGACGAAGACCTGGCTAAGAACGAGAAATACCTTCCCTTCCGCGACCTGTCGAACACTCGGGTGATGGACATTTTCAAGGCCATCGAACAGGTCGGATACCAAAACGTGGAAATGGAGCCATGTGTCGACCTGCGTTCGGCGAGTAGGATCATCGAACGGATCGAAGCGTTGGTGCACGAATCGGATCGCAACGTGCTTTTGTCTGACCTGAAGAGCGGAAAATGCAACGGACAGGCGTAACCGTGGTCGGCAGCGGCCGGGTGGCCGGGGCGTTTTGCCGACGGTTGGCCGAATTGGGCAAAACCGGCGTTCAACTGTTGGCTCGCAATATCGAAACCGGTCGTAAAATCGCGGATGAAACCGGCGCCGTCCTTCGGAGTGTCCCGCAAGCGCTCACCCCTTCGGCCATTTACATCATCGCCGTTTCCGACCGGGCCATCCGGGAAGCGACGGACACGCTCATCTCCGGTGACGGATTGGTCGTCCATACGTCCGGGGGTTGTTCTTTGGATGAAATTTCACCCCGGATCGCACGGCGCGGGGCGCTCTATCCGTTGCAGACATTCGGAAGCGCACAACCGATTGATTTCAAAAAAATACCGCTGTTCATCGAAACCGAGAACGCAGCCGATTTCCCGGAATTGGAAGGGTTTGCACGACGGTTGTCGGGATCGGTTTCGGCCTGTGACAGTATCCAAAGGCAGCAGATGCACGTCGCGGCGGTTTTTGCCTGCAATTTTGTGAATCATTTATACGCTGTCGGCCAACAGTTGATGGAGCGCAACGGGCTCGATCCCGAGCTGTTGCGTCCGTTGATCGAACAGACGGCGGCGCAAGCGGCCACCGGCTCGCCCGCTGCGTTGCAAACCGGTCCGGCCGTACGTGGCGACCGTTTTGTCATTGAGCGCCACCTCGAAACCCTGCGGGACGACCCCCAATGGCGGGAAATATACAGCCTGCTGACAGACAGCATCATTAACGCGACAAAAAATGGGTAATTTCAAAGAAGACCTGGCTGCGGTGCGCGCCTTCGTATTCGATGTCGACGGCGTGTTCACCGACGGCAACATCACGGTGACACCCGACAACGATTTCATCCGCACCTACAACGCCAAGGACGGCTTCGCGATGAAACACCTCGCCCGCATCGCCACCCACCCCGTGGCGATCATCACCGCCGGACTGGGCAACTCGCTGATGACCCGTTTCAAAATGCTCGGC
>JAITVB010000143.1 GCA_031286025.1 Rikenellaceae bacterium | reverse complement strand
CTTCGCTCACCGGCACCTCGCACGTGTCGTGCGGGTTGAGTTTTGCCGTTCGCGAATAGTTGGCGATCGTGGTGAAGATGCCGCAGATCTCGCGTTCGATCAGATTATAGGGCGATTCGTTATCGCGTTCGTCGTCGATCGCGTGGCGGGTAAAGGCCACCAGTTCATATGTTCCCAGGTCGTTGGGCACCGGCCCCGAACCGTCGGGTTCCATCACTTCCATCGTGGCGAACCCGGTGCCTGCGATGTGGTTCGGATAATAGTACATATCCACCGCCCCGCCGACAGCGAAAGGAATGAGGGCGTGGCCGACCAGGGGGTGACTCGGTCCCAGGATGACTTCCAATCCCCGGCTTTTAAGTTCGTAATCCTGTTCCCATTGCTCGTCAGTGAACGTTTTTGGGGCGGCTTTTCTGCCGAAGAGTTTTTTAAAGAGGTTCATCATGATGTTTTTTTCTCAAAAAGGGATCAATGTTTTTTTGGGGGGCCTATATCCCGTAACATCCGCCGCAGCATACCTGTTATCACTGCCCGGTGAAACGGCCGGACGACAAGGAAATAGATCCTTCCCAACCCCGATCAACGGCGCTTCGAACGCATCGGCATAGTCGCCCGACAGCCACCGGCTGATCAACGCCCCTTTCGGCACCGGACAACAACGGATTTTCATTGCAGAAAAAGGTTAGATGATAATCGAATCTATTTCCAACCGGGTGATCCGAAGCACGTATCGGGTGTCGGGCGTCACCATATAGCGGTCGTCGATGCGCCGCCCCACGAGCCAAACGATCTCACCCTCGGATTCGAGTATCAGTTGCCGCTCTTTGTCGGGCAGGGCCGTCTTTTCGTCGATCAGGTAATCGCTCACTTTTTTGTGCCCCTCCATCCCGAACGGGATGAACGTGTCGCCCTCCCGCCAACGGCGGATGAGCAACGGGAAGCGAAGTCGGTCGATGTCCAACAGGGCGATGTTGGCCGGCTGTTGCAACGTGTCGAGGTCTTCCCTCTCAAGACGTTCGAAAGTGATGCTGCTGCCCAACGCGGTTTCGCGGCGGGCTTTTTCGTCGATCGTGATTTCGATCTCTTCCCGGGGGGTGATGGGCATCACCACGATCCGCCGGCGGTCGGTGTACGCGACGTGCGTGGCCGAATAAAAACGGTGGCCGACGCAGTCGTCGCGGTCGAGGCAACGGTTGAGCTTTTCGGTCACGTCGGCGTTGAACCCGAACGAGGCAAGCATTTCGTAAACCACATATTGTCGGGGCAGTTCCGGGTCGATCCTCTCAAGATTGATCACCGTGCGATTGTCTTCTTCCGTCGTGATTTCACGGCGCAGGAGTTCGATCTGGCGGTTGAGGAATTGCGAAACGAGGCTCAACCGTTCGACGTTGGCCGTCATGACAGCTCCGAAGACGGGTGATATTTCGCGGATGCGGGGGATCACCCCCAACCGGATTTTGTTGCGCAGGTATTTTGTCGATGAGTTCGACGAATCTTCGCGGTAGGCGACGCGGTTCGCGTGGGCGTAGTCAAGAATCTCTTTGCGCGAGGCAAAAAGCAGCGGGCGGATCACTCGGCCGTTGGTCACGCTGATGCCCGAAAGTCCCCGCAACCCGGTGCCGCGGATGAGATTGATGAAAAAGGTTTCGATCGAGTCGTCGGCGTGGTGGGCGATGGCGGTCTTATCATAACCATACTTGACGCACAACTCGTTAAACCATGCGTAGCGCAACCGCCGGGCGACCATCTGTACCGATTCGCCCGAGGCGTCGATCTCGGCCTGGGTGTCGAAGCGGACGTTGAAGTGTTCGACGTGCAACTCGCGGCAGAGCTTTTCGACCACCACCTCGTCCTCGTCGGCTTCGACGGGTCGCAGCCCGAAGTTGCAATGGGCCACCCCGATCGGGTAGCCGCAGCGGACAAACAGGTGGAGCATCACCATCGAGTCCACGCCGCCGCTCACCGCGAGCAATATCTTTTCCCGGGCGGGAATAAGGCCCTTCTCGCGGATGTAATCCTGAAACCTGTCGATCAACGGTACCTGTGTCACAGTTATAGTATATTTACTTCGGGTTCAATGTCCACCCCGAATTTTTCGTGAATATCGTCCTGAATCGCGCGGGCCAACGCGAGTATTTCCGCCCCGGTCGCCCCGCCTGAATTGACCAATACAAGGGCTTGGCGGTCGTGTACGCCGGCGTTGCCCATCCGGCGGCCTTTCCATCCCGCGTGGTCGATCAGCCATCCGGCGGCCAGTTTCACACCGTCCGGGACGGGGTAAGCAGGCATGTCGGGATATTTTGCCGTCAATTCGGCGGACATCGCTTCCGAAACCACGGGGTTCTTAAAAAAACTGCCGGAGTTGCCGAGGACTTTCGGATCTGGAAGTTTGCTTTCGCGGATGGCGATCACGGCTTGGCGTACGTTTTCGATCGTCGCTCCGCCACGCCGTTCGACCTCGGCCCGCAGGTCGCCATAGTCGAGGCGGAAACGCGGAACGGTCGAAAGTACGAACATCACCGACAGTACGATCGCTTTCCCGAACAGTTCCCGCTTAAAAATACTGTCGCGGTAGCCGAAACGGCATTTTTCGGCCGGGATCGTTTCCGTCAACCCGGTGTCCGTGCGAAAAATTTCGACCTCGCGCACCGCCTCGCATGCTTCGACGCCATACGCTCCGATATTTTGGATCACCGACGCCCCGACGTAACCGGGGATCAGCGAAAGGTTTTCGAGTCCGGCATAGCCCCGGGCGACGTTCCACGCCACAAACAAGTCCCATTCGACGCCGGCCTCGGCCCGGATGACAACGGTGTCGCCCGTTTTTTCGAGCAGCGAGATTTCTTGTGCGGCAGGATGCAGGATCAATCCCGGAAAATCGCCTTGCAGCAGAATATTGCTTCCCCCGCCGACCACGCGTCGCGGTAGCCCGGCCACCTGCGGGTCGGCCAGTACGGCGCGCAACTCATAGACCGACGAAAATTCGGCGTAATACGCAGTCCGGGCCGAAATCCCGAAAGTGTTCATGTCCAATAGGGATTTGTCGGTGACGATACGGTTTTTCATCATGGTTCGAGGCGGTTCGGGTAAACGGAAATTTCAGAAACAAAGGTACGGGTTTTTCACAAAAAGACGTACCTTTGTACGTATAATTGTGAGCGTGCCATGAAGCGGGAAAATTATTACCGGGACCACCATCGGCGGCGCAGGTCGAAGCTCCAAATCAGGCCGAAAGGGCAAGTGATGCTGTTGATCGTGCTGTTGTTGCTCCTCGTCGCGCTGCTGTGGCTCGGCCGCTCGGCGGCATCCGCTGTGCCTGCGCCCGTGTCTGTGGCCGACACAACGGTTTTCGCTTCGGAGATCGCCGCTCCGGCTTTCGTCCCCAACGTGACCGAACAGCCTGTTTTCATGACCGACGGACTCGAATTGCCGAGAATCGCCGACAGTACGTTCGTCATCTCGCGCCCCGAAGCGCGTTACACCCTTCTCTACGACACCGCCTACCGCCAAGGAGCGTGGGTGGCCTATGTGCTCATCCGTGCCGAAGTCGGGCACCGGGGCGTAAAACGTGAAGTGAACAACTTCACCGCCGATCCCACCGCCCGCACCCGTAAATGGCCTTACGTCGTCACGGGCGACTACACCCGCTCGGGCTACGACCGCGGCCACCTGCTCCCTTCGGCCGACCGCGACGACACGGCCGAGGAGAACAGCGCTACGTTTCATCTGTCCAACGTGTCGCCCCAACGCCCGACCCTGAACCAACGCATCTGGAAATATCTCGAAGAAGAGGTTCGCCGGATGGCCCTGCGCTACGACACACTATGGATCGTGACCGGCAGCGAACTGAGGCCCGGCCTGGCCCGCATCGGCAAACACGGAGTGGGGGTGCCCGAACACTTTTTCAAGGCTATCCTTGCCCGCGATACGGCCGGCTTTCGGACGATCGCCTTTCGCCTGCCCAACGACACGGTTATTTCCGGCACGTTTTGGGACTATGCCTTAAGCGTCGATCGACTTGAAGGGTTGACGGGCTTCGATTTTTTTCATACCTTGCCCGACGGAATCGAACGGGCCGTTGAGGCAGAAAATGATCCCGGCCGTTGGAAATCGATTCCCTGACACACCGCTATGCGATATAAATGGATGCGTTTGATATGGAACTTCCTGAGCCGCGGGACCACTCTCGTGCTGTTGGTCTGTGCCACTGTTTCGCTCGTGCTGTGGTACCTCAATATGTTGAACTACACCTACACGACAACCCTTCCTCTGTCGGTGGTGGTCGAAAACAGTCCCGAAAGCAACATCGGGGTGCTCGGGGGCGACTACCGGATCGACTGTCAGGTCGAAGGGTCGGGCTACGCCCTTTTCCGGCAGAAATATTTCCCCCACCCGGTCCATATCGGTATCGACCGTATCCGCACGGCGCCCTTCACCGAAAACGACGGCGAACCCCGCCACGAGATCGTCCTGTCGACGCTGCTCAACGCGCTTTCGGTCGAAGTGACTGAAATGAAGGTGGTCTCGATCGTTTCGCCCCGCATCGAAATTACGATGGCCCCGTTGAAGACCAAGCAAGTACCTATTATCTCGCGCATCGAAGTCGACCCCCGCAACCAGTTTATTCAGGTGGGCAGCACCCTGCTCAAGCCCACCCGGATCACGGTCAGATCGCTCGGCGCGGTGCTCGACACGCTCCAAGGCATTTACACCAGGGAACTCACCCTGCGCGATGTGCGCAACAACATCTCGGGCGAAGTGGCGCTCACCCCGGTCGACGGGGTGATCCTGCCGGTGCAGAGCGTGGCCTATGAGGTCTATGTCGAACCCTATACCGAGATTACACTCGAATTGCCCGTCGAACCGACCAATGTCCCGAAGGGCTACAAACC
>JAITVB010000034.1 GCA_031286025.1 Rikenellaceae bacterium | reverse complement strand
TGACAAACATCGACAAATTCAAGGTGGTGCATCCTCACACCGACTGGAAAGTCGGTCTGGCCCACGCCGAAGCGATCGGACTCGGCGTCCTCCGATACGAACTCATAAAAGTCTGATTTTGCCTTTTCAGACGGGAAGGCCTCATTCATAAATGCTTTCCGCTGAAAACAACAGAAAACAAAAAAGCGCCCGGTCGTCGTGCGCTTACCGGGGATGGGGGGAGTTGTCAAAGCTGCCCCGCTTCATAAAGTATAATAAGCTTTTCAAGCACTTGGTCATCGCCCTCCTTGTCGTAGGTGTCCTTGAGGTTGGCGCCAAAGAGCCTTGCTACGCCCTGCCACAGGAAAGCGCTCATCGTGCCGCGCAACTCGCGCACCAACTCATAAGAGGTGTTTCCCGTTTCGCGGTCGATCAGCTTGATGAGCATTTTGCCCTGCGAAAAACTCATTCGTTTGAGGATCGGGGTGTATTGCGCTTTCAGCTCCTTTTCGACCGACTTGGCGTATTTACCCTGCTCTTTCCTGGACATGGCGGCCATTTGGATCTCCATGTCGTGGAGTTTCCAGTTGGCATACTGGGCAATGGGGTAGACGATCTTCAGGTTGCGGATCATCCGTTCGTAGCGCCGCAGGTCGACTTTTCGCCGGAAAACGTGGAGCGGTTTCATGTGGATAACCGGCACCGTGTCGCCGTTTTCGATATTGAAATCGACCAGGCTCCACGGGCGGATCCGGTAGATCGGATTGTCGGGGTCGAACGGCGGCGGCCCGGTCTGGGCGTCCGCTTTGCCCGACAAGGCCAACAGCAGGAATAAACAGGCGATCGCTCCCCACACCACGGTATTTGTCCAAAAACTTCGCATTGCTCTCTTTCGGGTTCGGCAAAATAACTTACCTTTGCAAAGGTATATATTCTTTGTTGATTTAAAACACACGGAGGCTCCAAATATCCGGGGACTGACAAGTAGATATCTGACGAAAACTGTAAAGATTCGATCAATGAACCCAACGATCCGCCTGACCGACCGTATCCATTATATCGGTGTGCACGACCGCCGTAAACATCTTTTCGAGAACATGTGGCCTTTACCCGAAGGGGTTTCGTATAATTGCTACCTGATCCTGGATGAGAAGACCGTGTTGGTCGATACCGTCGAGGCGGGAGCCGGCGGCGACTTTGTGGGACAGATTGAGGCGCTGCTCAAAGGCCGTACGCTCGACTACCTGGTGATCAATCACATGGAACCCGACCACACGGGCGAGATTGGCAATATTGTCCGCACCTTTCCGGATGTGAAAATTATTGGGAACAAAAAGACGTTCAACGTGTTGCAAGCCTATTTCGGCATTACGCAAAATCTGGTCGAAGTGGCCGATGGAGAAACGATCGAAGTCGGCTATCACAAGTTGCAGTTCCTCTACACCCCGTGGGTACATTGGCCCGAAACGATGATGACCTGTGACCTGACCGAAAAGGTGCTTTTTTCCGGCGACGCATTCGGCAGCTTCGGGGCGCTCAACGGGGGCGTGTTCGACGACGAGATAGAGTTTTCGTATTATGAAAGCGAGATGCGCCGCTACTATTCGAATATTGTCGGCAAGTATGGCAATATGGTGCAAAAAGCCTTTGCGAAATTAAACCGTATTGAAATTAAAGCGATTTGTCCCGTTCATGGTCCGGTTTGGCGGAAAGATGTGCTGCGGGTACTGGGCCTCTACGACCGTTGGAGCAGGCAGGAGGGCGAGCCCGGGGTGGTGATTGCCTACGCCTCGATGTATGGCAATACGGCCCGGATGGCCGACTACATAGCCCGTAAGGTGAGTGAGGGCGGCGTGCGCCACATCCGCGTGCACGACGTGTCAAAGACCCACGCGTCCTACTTGATCAGCGAAATCTGGAAGTATAACGGCCTGATCTTGGGTAGTTGCGCCTACAACACGCAGATGCATCCGACGATGGACGCGCTGACCCGCGAATTGGAACTGCTCGGGGTAAAAAACAAACATGTCGGTCTTTTGGGCACTTACAGTTGGAACGGCGGCGGGGTGCGCAGCCTCAATGACTTTGCCGGCCGCATCGGTTGGGAGCAGGCGGCTCCGGCAGCCGAGATCCACGGGGCGCCCACGGCAGAAAAAGCGACTGCCTGCGACGTGTTGGCCGCCGAAATTGCGAAACGTGTCATCGGGTAAAGTAATCATGGAATTGAAGGAAGGTCTGTCGTATACGGCCAGTGTATCGGTGTCTGACAAGAATTCGGCCCGCGCCGTTGGTTCGGGTGGTTTGGACGTGTTCGGCACCCCGTCGATGGTGGCGTTGATGGAGTTGTCGGCGATGACCGCTGTGGCCCCGTATTTGCCCGATGGAAATGATACGGTCGGCGTCGAAGTCAACATCGCCCACATCCGTGCCACACCCTTGGGCGAGACGGTGACGGCCACCGCCACGCTGACGAAGATCGACGGACGAAAGCTCGACTTCGACGTCGCGGCCAACGATTCGCAGGGCGAAATCGGCCGCGGAACCCACGCCCGATTCATCGTCGACCGTGAGAAATTCATGGGTAAATTGCGAAAATGATAAATTTTTCGGCAGGAGTTGAAATCCTGGCGGAAATCCGTATATTTACCGTTTCGCAAGATCAAGCAACCAACTAAACGAGAATAATTATGTGCAATCAGAAATTCCCCGCAGGAGTGATTTCGGGACAGCCGATGCAGGAACTCCTCGCTTACGCCAAATCAAAAGGATTTGCCATTCCGGCCGTGAATGTGACCGGTACCGATACGATCAACGCCGTGCTCGAAACCGCCAGGCAGGTCAACGCTCCGGTGATCGTGCAATTCTCGAACGGGGGCGCCGCTTTCTACGCCGGTAAGGGTATCGGCCTCGAAGGCCAGGCCGGTGCGGTCCTCGGTGCCGTTTCGGGTGCCAAACATATTCATATTGTAGCCGAATCGTACGGCATTCCTGTAATCGTCCACACCGACCACGCGGCCAAGAAGTTGCTTCCGTGGATTGACGGACTGCTCGACGCCGGTGAAGAATTCCATAAGGAGACCGGCAAACCGCTGTTCAGTTCCCATATGCTCGATCTCTCGGAAGAACCGCTGAAGGAAAACATCGAGATCTGCAAAAAATACCTTGCCCGGATGGCCAAGATGGGGATGACCCTCGAACTCGAACTCGGCATCACCGGCGGCGAAGAAGACGGCGTCGATAACTCGCACCGCGCCAACGACGAACTGTACACCAGACCGGAAGATGTAGCCTACGCATATAACGAACTGATCCGGATCAGCCCCAACTTCACGATCGCCGCCTCGTTCGGTAACGTGCATGGGGTTTACAAACCCGGCAACGTGGTGCTGAGCCCGGTTATTCTCAAAAATTCGCAGGAATACATCCGGCAGAAATACAATACGGCGACCAAGCCGGTCAACTTCGTTTTCCATGGCGGTTCGGGCTCGGAACCCGAAAAGATCCAGGAAGCGGTCAGCTACGGGGTGATCAAAATGAACCTCGATACCGACATTCAATGGGCGTTCTGGGAAGGTATCCATAAATATTACAACGAAAAGAAGGATTATCTTCAGGGCCAACTCGGCAACCCCGAAGGGCCGGACAAACCCAACAAAAAATATTACGACCCGCGTTCCTGGCTGCGCAAGGGCGAAGAGTCGATCATCGCCCGTCTGAAAATTTCGTTCCGGGAATTGAACGCGATCGACGTGCTTTAAAATATTCACA
>JAITVB010000241.1 GCA_031286025.1 Rikenellaceae bacterium | reverse complement strand
CGAACTCAGCCTCTACTCCGATAAGCCTTACAAGAAATCGGCCCGTATCGTCGGCGACGTGCTCGGGAAATTCCATCCTCACGGCGACTCGTCGGTCTACGGCGCGATGGTGCGCATGGCCCAACCGTGGTCGATGCGCTACCCGTTGGTGGACGGACAGGGCAACTTCGGGTCGGTCGATGGCGATTCGCCCGCGGCGATGCGTTACACAGAGGCCCGCATGATGAGGATCGCCGAAGAGGCGATGGCCGATATCGAAAAGGAAACGGTCGATTTTACCCTCAACTTCGACGACAGTATTCTGGAGCCGACGGTGCTCCCGACCAGGATTCCGATGCTGCTTGTGAACGGCGCCTCGGGGATCGCCGTCGGGATGGCCACCAACATGCCACCACACAACCTGAGCGAAGTGATCGACGCCACGTGCGCCTATATCGCCAACCCCGAAATCACGGTTGGCGAGCTGATGCAATACGTAAAGGCCCCCGACTTTCCGACCGGCGGGATCATCTACGGCTATAACGGTGTGCAGGAAGCCTTCGAAACCGGCCGCGGCAACATTGTGATGCGGTCGAAAACCGAAATCGAACATACCCCCAGCGGTCGCGAGTGTATCGTGATCACCGAGATCCCCTATATGGTCAATAAGGCCGACATGATCAAAAAGATCGCCGACCTGATCAACGATAAGAAGATCGACGGCATTTCGTATATCAACGACGAGTCGGACCGCAACGGGATGCGTATCGTGATCATCTTGAAGCACGACGCCGTGGCGAGCGTGGTGCTGAACAACCTGTATAAATACACGCAGTTGCAGTCGTCGTTCCCGGTGAATAATATCGCCTTGGTCGACGGCCGTCCGCAGATGCTCAATCTGCGCGACCAGATCCACTATTTCGTGCGCCATCGCCACGACGTGGTGTTGCGTCGTACGCGCTTCGACCTGGCCCAGGCCGAAAAGCGCGCCCACATCCTCGAAGGGCTGTTGATCGCCCTTGACCACATCGACGAGATCATCGCCATCATCCGCGGCAGCGAAACGCCCGATCTGGCCAAGACGGCCCTGTGCGAACACTTCGGACTGAGCGACATCCAGGCTTCGGCGATCATCGACATGCGCCTGCGCGCATTGACTGGTTTGGAACGCGGTAAGCTTCAGGCCGAGTATGACGAGTTGTGCGGGCAGATCGAATATTTCAGGCATATCCTCGCTGACGAAACCCTGCAAATGACGGTCATCAAGGACGAGATGCTCGAAATCAAGGACAAATACGGTGACGCCCGCCGCACAGAGATCGTCTTCAGCGGCGGCGATTTCAACCCGGAAGATTTCTACGCCGACGACGAAATGGTGATCACCATTTCGCACATGGGCGACCTCAAACGGACGCCGCTCACCGAATACCGCACCCAGAATCGGGGCGGGGTAGGGGCAAAAGGCAGTTCGACCCGCGACGAGGATTTCATTGAGCACATGTATGTCACCACGATGCACAACACGATGCTCTTCTTCACCGGGAAGGGGCGTTGCTACTGGCTCAAAGTATACGATATTCCAGAGGGTACGCGTTCTTCCAAAGGACGGGCGATCCAGAACGTGATCCAGATCGAGCCCGACGATAAGGTACGCGCCTACATCAACGTGCGCCGTCTCGACGACAAGGAGTATGTGAACGACAACTGCATCATCATGTGTACCCGCAGCGGCACCATCAAGAAAACGAAGCTTGAGGCTTACTCGCGACCGCGGGCCAATGGAGTCAACGCCATCACCGTCCGCGAGGGAGACCAACTGATCGAAGCCAAACTGACCAGCGGCCACAGCGAGGTAATCATCGGCGCCAGGGACGGTAAAGCGATCCGCTTCAACGAAGAGAGTGTGCGCGCCATCGGCCGTACGGCTGCCGGGGTGCGCGGGATCAGCCTGCGCGGCGACGACGAGGTGGCCGGCATGATTTGTGTGGAACCGAACCAGAAGCCTGACATCCTGGTGATTTCGGAAAACGGTTTCGGCAAACGCAGCGACCTCGACGACTACCGCATCACCAACCGCAGCGGGATGGGTGTAAAAACCCTGCAGGTGACCGACAAGACCGGGAAAATGATCTCGATCCAGGCGGTGACTGACGAAAACGACCTGATGATCATCAACAAGTCGGGCCTGACGATCCGCATCCCGATCGCCGACATCCGCGTGACTGGTCGTGCGACACAGGGCGTGAAAGTGATCAACCTGCGCAACAACGACGCCATCGCTTCGGTAATCGCTGTGCCCAAGAGTGAAGAAGAGTCCCCCACGAACGAAATTTCAGGGGCAGAGAGCGAAACTTCCACTCCGTTGGGTGAAACTCCCGCCGCGGAAGCCAATGAATCGCAAGCATAGACAATAACGAAAACCTAACTGAAAAAACCAATTAAAATTAAACGGAGGTATGAAAAAATCAGTATTGTTCTTCCTCGCCGCCATGACCCTCTCGGTTGCTTCGGCCCAAGTGAAATTGGACGCCGAAGGTTTGCGGAAAAAGGTGGCAGCCGCCGACGCCAACGTGCAGGACGCGAAAAAGGCTGCCAGGGCCCAGACCTGGATCGACCGCGGTAACGCGTATTTCCAGGCGGCCGTAGCTCCTGACGCCAGTCTCTACAAGTCCATGGACCAGGCTAACGTCACCCTCCTCTGCGGAAAGCCCGGTGAAACGACGACCAAGGAAATTGGCGGACAGAAATACTCCGTACAGGTGTTTGAAAACTACGACCTTTACATCCCCGAAGGCGACACCAAGGTGGCTTTTTGGATCGTGAAGACCGAAGTGGTGCCCAACGGCCTGGGCGTAGCAATGGATTCGTATCACAAGGCGGTCGAACTCGACCCCAAGACCGCTTCGAAGGTGAAACCGTTGGCCATAAAGGTGGCCGATACCTACAAGCAGGAGGCCGATATCGAATTCTCGGCTAGCCAGTACAAGGAAGCCGCCCATGCGTTTTCCGCCGCTTACGACATTTCGGCCGACCCGATCGTGAACGCCCCCGACACGTTGAGCGCCTATAACGCCGGATATGTGGGCATCCTGGCTGAAGAGTACGACAGTGCTCTGAAATACCTCGACGCAGCCCAAAAACTGGATTATGACCAAGACGGCGAACTCTACTTCCTCTATTACCACGCCTACAACGGTAAGAAAGACACCTTGGCCGCCGAAAACGCCCTGAAGACCGGCGTTCAGAAGTATCCGGCCAACTCGAAGCTGATCGAAAGTCTCATTCTCCACTACACCACCACCGGCCAGGACGCTTCGCAGATGATCCCGATGGTGGAGGACGCCCTGAAGAAGGATCCGGATAACTTCGTGTTCCACTTTGGTCTGGGAATGATCTACGACAAGTTGGGCAACTTCGAAAAGGCTGTCGAAGAGTTCGGCAACTCGGCCAAGTTGGCCCCAACCGACTACAGTTCGATGTACAACCTCGGGATCACTTACATCCGTTGGGGAGAATCGATGGGCAAGGAACTGAGTGACATTCCGGTTTCGAAGCAGGCCGAATACGACGCCAAACTGGCCGAGATCAACACCCTGTTCAAGAAGTCGCTCGCACCGCTGCAGAAGGCCCATGAACTCAATCCGCAGGATCGCAACGCAGTGGATCTGCTTAAGAGTCTTTACTTCCGTTTCCGCGACGAAAGCCCGGAAATGATGCAGAATTACGAAAAGTACAACCAGATGCTCCAGACGATGGATTAATCGCCGGACTGAGGAAATAAAACCGGTACCGCGGATAGCAAATACTATCCGCGGTACCGGTTTTTATTTCCTGACCTGTGCCGGGCTTGTTTCGGGCTTGAACGATGGCGTA
>JAITVB010000053.1 GCA_031286025.1 Rikenellaceae bacterium | reverse complement strand
CTCCTCACGTCCGGGGGCCGACAACGTCTCGCCGGATGAGGAATTTTCACGGTTAGATCGGGCGATGGCGGTGATCCGTACCGACTTTCCGACGGTGGCGGTGTCGATCGACACTTTCCGGAGCAAAGTGGCCCGCCGTGTGGTCGAACGCTACGGCCCGGTGATCATCAACGATGTTTCGTCGGGCGGGCTCGATCCCGAGTTGCCGGCGGCCGCGGCGGAGTGGGGTGCCCCCTACGTGGCGATGCATATGCGCGGCACTCCGCAGGATATGCAGCAGCACATCGACTACGAGGGTGAAGTGGCGGACGAAGTGATCGCCTGGTTTGCGCGCAAGCTCGACACATTTCGCGATTTGGGCCTGCACGACGTGATCCTCGACCCGGGCTTCGGCTTTTCGAAGACCACCGAACAGAATTACGCCTTATTGGCACGCCTGAGCGACTTGCAGATTTTGGAGCGTCCGGTATTGGCGGGGCTGTCCCGGAAATCGATGATCTGGAAACCGCTCGGCTGCACACCGGCCGAAGCGCTCAACGGCACCACCGCCCTGCATTGGGAGGCGTTGTGCCAGGGCGCATCGATCCTGCGTGTGCATGACGTGCGCGAAGCGGTCGAAACGATTCGGTTGTTTCAGTGCTTTCCTGCATCCGGATTTTTTTCTTCGCAGGGACAAAAGATAACGAAAACCACCAAAACTTGATACCGATGAAAAGATTATTGTTATTGCTTATGATGGCTGTTGTTTCGCTGAATCTTGCGGCCCAGGACATTACGCTCCCTGTTCCGCATAAGACGGGCGGAATGCCTCTGATGGAAGCCCTGTCGAAACGCGTTTCGTCGCGCGGCTATACCGGTAAAGTGCTATCCAATCAACAGCTTTCCGACCTACTGTGGGCCGCATGGGGGGTGAACCGTGCCGACGGCAAACGTACGGCCGGCTCATCGATGAACACTCAGGACATTGTGTTATACGTGTTTATGGAGAAAGGGGCTTACCGCTACGACGCCGGGAGCCACATGTTGGTGAAGATGGCCGACGGCGACCTGCGCACCAAGGTATGCACCCAACCTTTTGGGCCGCAGGCGTTTCTGCAGATCATCTCTGTCGCCGACCAAAGCAAAGGCCGCGGCGATGAAATGTCGAAAAAGATTGCTTCGGCCACCAACGCGGGGCTGATCGCACAGAACGTTTATCTGTATTGTGCGTCCGAAGGTCTCAATTCTGTGGTTTACGCCGGGGGCATAGACCGCGACGCGGTGGCATCGATCTTGAAACTCGGTACCGACCAGTGGCCGGTGCAGGGACAGGCCGCCGGATATTAACGACGATCTTTCCCGGAAGGGGAAGATGGAATGAGGAGGGTACGGAAACCCCCGGATGATTTTCGAATGAAACATGCTGTATCTTACCGGCAAGGAGAGTTGGGCAATCGGGCGGTGTTCGGCGGCATTTGCGCTCCGGAACAGTACGATCGTTTGTCCATGAACGGATGGTCGATCCGTGTTTCGTTGTCTTCCCGACCGATCCGGCGTGGGGTGCTTGGCTCGCCCCCCGGTCGGAGGAAGATCGTGGCCGTCCTCGCGAAATAGTTCGGCGACCGACCGAGTTTGTTGAAAAACTGCTCCCGCCCGCGTGGCACAGGATCGAAACTATTTGAATTTAGAAACCAACAATAAATCACAGACTATGAAAACCAGACACCTGCTATGCGTCTTGCTGCCGGCCGTTTCCCTAATGGTCTCCTGCTCGAAAAGCCTTTCGGTGAGCGAGATCAACACGATCGATGAGCTGAAGGCCGAATTTGCCGATCCCTCGGCCCACTACCGCACGATGCCGTTCTTAGTGTGGAACGACGATGTGACCAAAGAGAAGATCGACCACATGCTCGAAGGGATCAAGGCCAACGGCATGGGAGGCGGTTTTATCCACCCGCGCGCGGGGATGATCACCGAATATTTCTCGGACGACTGGTGGGAGCTTTTTAAATACACTGTCGAAAAGGGCAAGCAGATGGGCCTCGAAATCTGGCTCTACGACGAGAACGGTTTCCCGAGCGGTTTTGCCGGGGGCCACGTCGAAGCCGATTTTCCCTCCTCCTATCGGGAAGGCCATTCGGTGGGGATGATCCGCCAGGACGTGTTGAAGCTCGATTCTTCCGAGGTCTACCGCGTAATCCTCAAAAAAGAGGGTGACGCCTACACCGACATCACCGCCTCGGCCGCCTCGATGGAGGGCCTGCCTGGCGAATTTTTCCTGTTCAACAAGCTTTCGATCGCCCCCTCGCCGCGTTGGGGTAATTTTCCGTATGTGAATTTGCTGATGCCGGGCGTGGTCGATTATTTTCTCGATTTCACCCTCTCGGGTTACCAAAAGAATATCGGGGGTGAATTCGGCAAGGTGGTTCCGGGTATTTTTACGGACGAACCGCATATTCGTCCCGAAACCGGGGCCACGTGGTTTACCGACTTGTTCCCCCGTTTCGAAGAACGTTGGGGCTACAAGCTCGAAACGAGCCTGCCCTCGCTCTTTACCGAGGTGGGCGACTGGCAGCGGATCCGTTACGAATACCGCCGTCTGCTGATGGAGGTCGAAATCGAACGTTGGGCCGAACCCTATCGCCGTTGGTGCGACTCGCTCGGGCTGATCTGGACGGGCCACTACTGGGAACACGCCTGGCCGCAACCCCAGACCGCACCCGACTACATGGCCCTGCAAAGCTATTCGCACATTCCCGGGATCGACATTCTTTTTAACCAATATAATGAAAACGGTCCCCAATTCGGCAACATCCGCGCGGTGCGCGAGGTGCGCAGCGTGGGCAACCAGATGGGGGCCAATCGCACGGTGTGCGAGGTCTATGCCGGATCGGGTTGGGAATTTTCGTTCTTCGACATGAAACGCCAGTCGGACTGGCTCCACACACTGGGGATCAACATGATCAACCAGCATTACACGCCGACTTCGATCAAGGGCGTGCGCAAGACCGACTACCCCGAAGTGTTCTCGTACCAGGAACCTTGGTGGCCCTACTACAAGACGTTGGGCGACTATCAGGCGCGATTGTCGGCGGCCATGGCTTCCGGGGTGCAGGTCAACGACAGTCTGGTGGTCGAACCGACCACTTCGGTGTGGATGTATTATATCCGCGGTTATAACGCCGTGGGCCGCAAGGTGGGTGAAATCGCCCGTCCGTTCCAACAGTTGGTGACCAACCTGGAAACCAATCAGGTGGAATACGATCTGGGCAGCGAACCCATCATGCGCCAACACGGTGCGGTGAACGGCCCTGTCCTGACCGTCGGTCAGCGCGACTACCGCACGGTGGTGGTGCCCTCGACGATGGAGAGTATAGATCGCTCGACCTTCGACCTGCTGAAACAATATGTCGACAAGGGAGGCAAGTTGATCGTCCTCGCCCCCGGCCCGCAATATCTCGAAGGCGCCCGGAGCGAAGAGGTCGTGGCTTTCTTCGCCGACCAACGTGTGGTTCGCCTCGACGAAGTCGACAAAGCGGCGTTGGACGAGCATTTCCGGCACACCGAAAAGATCAGGTTTGCGGACAACGTGGCCGACCAATCCCGCCTGTTCCACCAACGTCGCCTGATGGAAGACGGCCAGTTGCTGCTGCTCGCCAACGCTTCTGACAGCACCCGCCTCACCGGCCAGGTGACGATCCAGGGGGCCGACGCACTACTGTTCAACCCGATGACGGGCGTGGTGACCGACTATCCCGAAACGGTTGCGGCCGATGGGATGATCACCGTCGAATATGACCTCTATCCCGCGGGAGACTTGCTGCTTTATGTCACTGACAAAAAGCAAAAAGGCTATGATCCGACACCGTTCTACAACGACTTGAAGCCGGTCGAAACGGCTTCGCCGGTGACCGTTTCGCGCGACGGCGACAACGTGTTGGTGATCGACCACCTCGACCTGACGATCGAGGGCAAGACCACCCGCGACATGTATTACTACAACGCCGACAACGAAACCTACCGCACTTACGGTTTTCCGGGAGGCAACCCCTGGTTCTTCAGCGCAATGTACAAACGCACTTTCCTCGACCATAAATTCCCCGAAACAAGCGGGTTTACCGCGGCCTATCACTTCAACGTGAGCCAACTGTTTGACTTCTCGAAGATGAAACTCGTGGTCGAACGCGGCAACGACTGGACAGTGAAGGTCAACGGCACCGAGGTGAAAGCGATCTCCGGCGCGTGGTGGATCGACTGGGACTTCAAGATGTTTGATATCGGCGGTTGTGTACGCCCCGGTGAGAACACCGTCGAACTGTCGGTGTCGCCGATGACGGTTTTCTCGGAAACGATGGCCGTTTATGTACTGGGGGATTTCACGGTGAACGCCGGGCCGCGCAACTGGACGATCGCCGCACCGAAGCCTCTCGAAACGGGTAGTTGGAAAGCCCAAGGGATGCCTTTCTACGGCCAGGCGGCAACCTATACGAAAACCTTTACTGTGGCCGAACCTGTTTCGCACTACGAAGTGGAACTAAACGACTGGCGCGGCACCGTGGCCGAAGTGATCGTCAATGACACCTCGGCCGGCATCATCGGTTGGCCGCCTTATCGGGCCGATGTGACTTCCTTGATCCAACCGGGCAACAACAAGATCGAAGTGCGTGTGGTAGGCTCGTTGAAGAACACGCTCGGGTCGTTCTACGCCAAAGCACGCGGCCAGGTTTCGCCGGCGTTGATGAAGCGCGGGTCGAACGGTATTCCCGCCCCGGCCGAATTCGACCTGTTCGACTACGGTCTGATGGGCGACATCCGCCTGTTGGCACAGTGATTTTGTATACTATCGGGCGGCGGGGGCTTTATGGCTCTCGCCGTCTTTTTATCGGCCGTAAATAAACAGGCCCAAGATAGCTGAAAATCGGGCGAATTGTGTGCGATAGAAAAGAAAAGAGGCTGCGAAATTAATCGCAACCTCTTGATTTTCAGCGTGACACCGACAGGACTCAAACCTGTAACCT
>JAITVB010000113.1 GCA_031286025.1 Rikenellaceae bacterium | reverse complement strand
CTCCTTCAGCGGGAGGTCTTTCCGGGCAGTCTTGAAGTCCATCACCGCCGTGGCGAACCCGAGGGTGCTGCGCATATCGAAACGGTCGGGAACGATGGGCACCAACACATAATCGACGTTCACGATCGTGGAGAGTACCCCTTCGGTCGAGATGCTGCCCGGCAGGTCGATAAAGATGATGTCGTACTCCACATCGGACGCCAGCAGCGCGTCGATGTCCCTGCGTACCCTCTGCGGATTCGACTCCAGAATGGGATACGCCTTTTTGTGGATGCGCTCCCATTGCTCCATCATCATGATCTTGTAGTCGTCCACTTTCTCAAGGGTCTGCTTTTCGCTGTCCCGCAGCCGGTTCAGGCTGTGCTGTCCGCTGTCGCAGTCGATGATGGCGACGTTCTTTCCCATCGTGTAGTGGAGGTACCCAGCCAGCGTCACCGCGATGGTCGATTTGCCCACTCCGCCTTTCTGGTTGCTGAAGGCGATCAAAACTGTTTGTCCCATAACTTTTATTTTTTAGAGGTTAATGAAATTCTGCCCTGCAACGTGTACGCCCTGCACCCAATAAATGAGGTAATCCGTATATCCTGCAACCCTTGCCTGTTGCACCCCGCGCATCCGGCAATCCGCACACGTTGCAATGTCCACGTCCTGCACTGCCGCACTGTTTGTTTCTCGCAACCGGTATGCGTTGCGGCACATACGGATTGCGGAAAGCACATCATACAGGGTGTGTGGATCGCAACAGATATTCGTTGCATCAACTGCACGCTGCACGCAAAGTAAACTCCGTTTCCGCTACCTGATACCGATTTCCGCCCGGGTGGCCATCCGTGTCATCGCGTTACATCCTGTTGCACCACCAAACCCCATTATCCCTCAATCTGTTAGCCGTAATTTTGCACCGTGGGACACCCCCGTCGCGACACACGGAAACAGGCTTGCTACCGATGGATTTTATGGGGCACTTGAAAAGTGACGCATTAAATCCCGTGACCAAACGGTCACAGCCAGTTGTGTTTTGTGCAGCACGAAATTCTTCGTGCCGCACAAAACCTGGCCCGCTCGCCTCACGGCTCGGGGGGAGGATTTTCTCCAAAGTCGAAAATCCCGGCGGGGCTGCTCCAAAGTCGCGCCCCGCGGTAGGGGTGTTTGTGTAAATGTTAATAGTGGATAAAATGGAAGAGGAAAATGTAAAAAAGAAGAGGTCCCGAGCGGGCCGCAAGCCGAAAATCAATCCGGCGAGCCACCGCTATACGGTCAATCTGAACGACGAGGACAATGCACGGTTCCTGCTGATGATGGCGGGCGCGAAGATGGAGAACATCAGTCGCTTTCTGCATCACGCCATATTCGGGCGCGAGATCAGGGTGGTCAAAATCGACAAGGCGGCCTCCGACTATTACATACGGCTGACCAATTTCTACCGACAGTTTCAGGCCATCGGCAACAATTACAACCAGACGGTCAAGGCGATCAAAGTTAATTTTGGCGAGAAACGGGCGTTGCAACTGCTCGTCAAACTGGAAAAAGCGACGATAGAGTTGATCGTTCTGAGCCGGAAGATCATAGAACTGACCAAAGAGTTCGCGGAAAAATACGGTCCCGATGGTCGCTAAGATCAATACCGGTTCGTCGCTTTACGGGGCGATCTTCTACAATCAACGCAAGGTTGCGGAGGGTTCGGCGCGTGTTATCGGCGGTAACCGGACGATCGAAAGCGCGGGCGGCGACACCGAAAACGCCATCCAACGGACGATGTTCGCCTTTGAGCCGTACCTCGCCGCGAACAAGAATACCGAGAAACCGATCCTGCACATCTCGCTCAACCCGTCGCCCGAAGATAGCCTGACCGACGCCCAACTCGAACAGCTTGCCGCCGACTACATGGAGAAGATGGGCTACGGCGACCAACCCTACACCGTCTATCTGCACGAGGACACGGGCCGCCGACACATCCACATCGTCTCGACCTGCGTCCGGGAGGACGGCACCAAAATATCCGACACCTATATACACAGACGCTCGATGGACGCCTGCCGGGAGTTGGAGGAGAAATACCGGCTGAAGAAGATCGCCGACAAAGGGGAGGAGCTGACTCGGGCGTATCTGCGCAAGGCCGACCACAAGAAGGGCGATCTGAAGCGGCAGGTGGCGGGTATCCTCAAAAGCGTATTCTCCTCCTACAAATTCCAGTCGTTCGGCGAGTACAGCGCGATGCTCTCCTGCTTCAACATCGAGGCGAAGCAGGTGCGGGGCGAACACCAGGGCGTACCCTACAACGGTATCGTCTATCTCGTCACCGACGACAAAGGCCGTGCCGTCAGTCCGCCGCTCAAGTCGTCGCTGTTCGGAAAACGTTTCGGCCACGATGGGATCGAGAAGCGCATCCGATGGAACGCCTCGGAGTTCAAAAAGGGGAATTGGCAGCCGAAGATCAAAAATCAGATCGCGCTCGCGATGGCCGACTCGGGCGGCAGGCAGAAGAAATTCATCAACCTTTTGAAAGCGCAGGGGATCGACACTGTGTTCCGAACCAACGACGAGGGGTGCATCTACGGGGCGACATTCATCGACCACAACACCCGCGAGGTCTATAATGGTTCGCGTATCGGAAAGGAATTTTCCGCCAACGCTTTCGAGAAACTGTTCAATGACCCCGGTCAGTCGCCGTTCGAGGCGCCGCACCGCGACCGCCATCACGGGCAGGAACAGGCATCGACTATCGAGCAGCTTTTCGGGATGTTCGATTTCGGCGCCGACGGCCCACCGCCGGAGGAACAGGACGAGGACGAGATGATGCCCGTGCGCAAGAAAAAGAGACAATACAAACGCAAAATAAACCTCTAAAAACAAACAGATTATGCAACAGGAAGATGATTTAAGGGGCCTCGCCAAAGTGATGGAGTTCATGCGGGCCGTCAGCATTATTTTCGTGGTAATCCACGTTTATTGGTGCTGTTTCGGTGCCATCGAGCGGCTAAACGCCGACATAGATGTGGTGGGCAGGATACTTTTGAACTTCGACCGCACGGCGGGACTGTTCGGCAACCTGCTTACGACCAAAATGTTCGCCGTGATATTCCTTGCCCTTTCGTGCCTCGGCACCCAAGGGGTAAAGAACGAAAAGGTAACGTGGGAGAAGAT
>JAITVB010000188.1 GCA_031286025.1 Rikenellaceae bacterium | reverse complement strand
GGGGACACTCTGTTTGCAACTGAGCTGGGCGATCTGCCCATTGACGGTAATGCGCCCCATGATGGGCACCAGACCGTTCTTTTCCTTACTGCCGTTAACGTAAAACAGCACTCTGAATGTGTTTCGCATAACTTGATTTTTTAGATGGGACAAAATTACTGCTAATCAAGTTATCTGACGCTATGCAAAACACCGCAAGAATGTGAATAAGAACCCGTTACTAAAAAAGTTTCGCCTCGTGTCGGGTAACGATTTGGAAACCTTCAGCCTGCGCAATTCTGCTTTCAGGCGTTTTTCCGGCAGTGGAAAAACAGCACATCGAAGCACATACTGCACTGATTGTCAGTCAATTTGCACTATTCTGCCAAAATCCGCTTTCCCTGTATTGTTTTCCCGAAGAAGAACAGAGAACAACAACGCTAAACAAACCTAACCCACAAACACTTAACTCATTTTATCCATATTCTGCCGTTTTTACGAGGTCTTTCACTATCTTTGCATCATCTTTCCAACGCAGGCAGAACCGATGAAAACCGTCCACAAACTCATCCTGAAATCGTACCTGGGCCCGATGGTACTGACGTTTTTCATCGTGATGTTCGTACTGCTGATGCAGATCATGTGGCGCTACATCGACGAGTTGGTGGGCAAAGGGCTCACGTTTGACGTGATCGCCGAGCTGATGTTCTATTTCGTGATCACGCTCATTCCCGTCGGATTGCCGTTGGCAACGTTGCTCGCTTCGATCATGACGATGGGCGACTTGGGCGAGAACAACGAACTGTTGGCCCTGAAATCGACCGGGGTGTCGCTGCCGAGGATCATGCGGCCGTTGGCCATCCTGGTTCTCTGTATTTCGGTCGGCAGCTTTTTTGTGGCCAACAACCTGGTGCCGTTAGCTTACCGTAAGACGGCCGCATTGCTCTATGATATCCGCCAACAACGCCACTCGATCGAGTTCCAAGACGGGATCTTCTTCAACGGCATCGACAACATGAGCATCCGCGTCGGCCACCAAGACCCTGAAACCAAACGTCTGACCAACCTGCTCATCTACGACACCCGCAACCGGACGGGAAAAATGACCACCACGACTGCCGAGTCGGGGTTCATCGGCCTGTCGGATGACAAGGAATTCCTAAAAGTCACTCTGTTCGACGGCGAAACCTATGAGGAAGACCGCGGGCGCGAGTGGTATGACCGCAGTTCGCTACAACACTACCTTTTCGACCGGCAGGACATGACTATCCCGCTCGAAGGATTCAACATGGCGCGTACCGACGAGTCGATGTTTTCATCAGCCAAGACACACAACATCAAAGAGTTGGCTCACGATATCGACTCGCTCAAACACCTGGTCGACAATGCCGTCGGGCGGCTCAACTCGGAATTTCTGGCCAACTCGGTCTTCATTCACAACAAGGAACTGGCTTTCGACACACTGCCCAAGACCCACCGGCGGATACTCCCGCTCTCGGACTCGATCGCCTATCTGAGCGAAAACCAGATGGCCCAGGTCGTGAGCAACGCCGTTTCGTTGGGCAACCACGCCAAGTCGTACCTCAACTACGACGAGGAGATAATCAAGCAGAACATCAACCAATACTACAGACTCAACACCGAGTGGCACAAGATGCTCTCGTTGCCCGTGTCGATCATGATCTTCTTCCTGATCGGGGCGCCGCTCGGGGCGATCATCCGCAAGGGGGGGCTCGGAATGCCGATCGTGATATCGGTGTCGTTTTTCGTGATCTACTACATCATAAGCATCACCGGCGAAAAAATGGCCAATGAAGGCGTGTGGAATACCTGGCGCGGGGCGTGGCTCTCGACGATGATCCTGACACCGATCGCTTTCTTCCTCACCTACAAGGCCACCAACGACTCGGCCCTGTTCAACGCGGAAGCTTACCTCAACATCTTTAAGAAAGGGCGCAACATCATCTCAGGACTTGTGCGCCGATTTAAACCGTAACCGAAATGACGCAAGAAAAAGCATACCGTCTCAACACGATCGAAGAGGGGATAGAAGCGATCCGCCGCGGCGAAGTGATCATCGTGGTCGATGATGAAGACCGTGAAAACGAAGGCGATTTTATTGTAGCCGCCGAAAAAATCACGCCCGGGATCGTTAATTTCATGGTAACCCACGGCCGCGGGCTGCTCTGTGCGCCGATTCCCGAGTGGCGGTGCAAGGAGTTGGAACTGCCGCCGATGGTGAGCCACAACACGTCGATCCACTCGACGCCGTTTACCGTGTCGGTCGATCTGACCACACGGGGATGCACCACCGGGATCTCGGCCGCCGACCGGGCGGCGACGATCCGTGCGTTGGTCGACCCCACGATCCGGCCGGAAGAGTTGGGCCGTCCGGGGCATATTTTCCCGCTCCACGCCAGGGAAAAAGGCGTGCTGCGCCGTCCGGGACACACCGAGGCGGTGACCGATATGACCCGGTTGGCCGGCCTCAGGGTGGGCGGTGCGTTGGTCGAGGTGATGAACGAGGACGGGACGATGGCCCGCCTGCCCGAGTTGGTGAGGATCGCCGAACGGTTCGACTTGAAAATCGTGACCATTGCCGACCTGATCGCCTACCGGCTGAAAGACGAGTCGATCGTCACCCGGGGTGAAACGGTGCGGATGCCGACCACCTGGGGCGATTTCAACCTGGTGCCTTTCGTGCAGAAAAGCAACGGGATCGAACACATGGCGTTGGTCAAAGGCAAATGGACGGACAACGACGCCGTGTTGGTACGCATGCACTCGTCGTGCATGACGGGCGACATTTTCGGTTCGTGCCGGTGCGACTGCGGGGCGCAACTCCACGAAGCGATGCGGATGATCGAAGCCGAAGGCCGCGGCGCCGTCGTTTACCTCAACCAGGAAGGCCGCGGCATCGGTTTCACCGAAAAAATGAAAGCCTATAAGTTGCAGGAAGAGGGCCTGGACACGGCCGAGGCGAACATCCGCCTGGGCCACGGGATCGACGAACGCGACTATGGCGTGGGGGCGAGCATCCTGCGCGAGATCGGCATCCGGCGGATGCGGCTGATGACCAACAACCCGTTGAAGCGGGCGGCGTTGGAGGGCTACGGGCTGTCGATCTCCGAAAACGTGCCCATCGTCATCGCGCCCAACCCGTTCAACCAACGTTACCTCGAAACGAAAGAATTGCAGATGGGCCACAACCTCGGCCTTTTTCACAAAAAATAGACACCGATGAGCGAGCAACCCCGGACAACCACGACATCAACCGCCACCCCGAGCGCAGGGCGGCGGTTGCGGATTGTTTTCCTGGGGACGCCCGACTTTGCTGTGGCTTCGTTACGGCGGATCGTCGAAGCGGGTTACCGCGTGGTGGCCGCCGTGACAATGCCCGACAAGCCGGCCGGACGCGGGCTGAAGTTACAGGAGAGTGCGGTGAAGCAATATGCGACGGCGGCCGGGATCCCGGTGCTGCAACCCGAGAAACTGCGTGATCCGGCATTTTTGGAAACCTTGCGGGCGCTTGAGCCCGACTTGGGCGTTGTAATCGCTTTCCGAATGCTGCCCGAAGCGATATGGAGCCTGCCACGTCTGGGGACATTCAACCTCCACGCCTCGCTTCTGCCCCAGTATCGCGGCGCGGCGCCGATCAACCGGGCCGTGATGGACGGACAGACCGCGACCGGCGTCACCACGTTCCTGCTCAATGCCGAGATCGACAAGGGCGACATCGTTATGCGCGAGCCTGTGGCGATCGGCCCCGACGAAGACGCAGGTTCGTTGCACGATCGGTTGATGGCCGTCGGTGCCGGGTTGGTCATCGAAACGATCGAGCGATTGGCAACGGGCAACTATACTCCCGAGGTACAGTTACACATTCCCGAGTCACAGTTGCGCACGGCTCCAAAGATTTTTAAGGTCGATGCCCGGATCGACTGGAACCAATCCGGCGAAACGATCCGCAACCTGATCCGCGGCCTGAGCCCCTGCCCCGGCGCATGGTGCACTATGCGCCAAGGCGCCGAGACGATCGTCGTAAAAATTTATACTGCCTCATTCGAACCTGCCGCCCACAGTTTGGTTCCCGGAACAATCGTCGCCGACCGCAAAAAAATGCTGACAGCGGCCTGTGCCGACGGTTTTCTGAACATCACCGAACTGCATGTCGCCGGGAAACGCCGGATGGCCACCCACGAACTGCTGCCCGGTTTCCGTGATATGGAAGAATATGTGTTCACCTGATTAAAATACCGCTATGAAAAGACTCATGTTATGCCTGTTGGCCGTTGTGGCCACCGCTTGCGGAAACGGGACGAAATCCCCCGTTCCCGGAGAAAGCCCGTCGAAAGAAATTTATGAGGTACGCCTCTACACGATCGAATCGGCCGAAAAAGCCGCTTCGTTCGACCAGTTCGCCCAAACGCAACTGGTACCCGCCTACAGCCGGATGGGGATCAAA
>JAITVB010000132.1 GCA_031286025.1 Rikenellaceae bacterium | reverse complement strand
TATTTACCGTTGGGATTCATCTGCTTGTAGGCGATCAGCCCCCAAAGCGATCGGACGGTCTTTTCAGGATCCCAACTACCGCCGAAAGTCCAAACGGCATTGATATCCTGGGGCCTGGGCGATCCTTTGGCCTCTTGAAGATTATCGGCCAACCACTTGTAGTCGCCACCGTCGCGATGCACGTTATACATGTAAACGCGGTTACCCCACGGAATGGGGTCGAGCACCTGGTCGGAATAGGCATAGGTGATCGGCCGGTCGACCATCACCTCGCTCATCGTGCAATCGATCAGGAAGAATTGCGAGTCGTGATGGTAACGGCCGAGGATACCCGGGCCGTCGGAGTCGAAACGAGAATCGGTGATCACCAGTTTCTTGTCGTAATCGCCGCGTCCGTCGTGCCAGATCAGGGCGCGTCCGCCGCCGCCGTAGAAAGTACAGCGAGTCACGTAACACCAACCGCGCGGGCAGACGAAATCGACGCCAGGACAGCGAAAATCGCAGTCGGCGTGATAGAACATCCCGTTGCCTCCGGGCGGCCACAGCGATACGTCGTCGTTACCGTCGGCCCACACGTTGCAGTTGACGATGATCGTGCGGTCGGCCCTGCCGAAGATCGCCATCTGGTGCGCGGTAGTCGGTTCGACGGTCGACCCGTAGTTGTTCCAAACGGTCATCCGGGTGATCATGAAATCGTCGGCCTCTTCGGTCAGCGTCACCGAACCTGCGCCGACGGGCTTGCCGTTGAACTCACGGATAGTGCGCTTGCTGTTCAACTCCGGAAAAATGATCCGGGTGCTGTCGCGGTCTTCGCCCACCAGGGTAATGAAAGGGCGGTCGACCACTACTTTCTCGCGGTAGACACCGTTTTTTACCAATATAATGAACGGTTTCGTCGCGTTGGCGGGAGCGGCCTGGATGGCGTCGTTGATCGTGCGGTAGGCGCCGGGGTCGGCGGGCGACACGACAAAGTCTGGTTTTTGGGCCGACGCGCCGAGCCAGACTGTAGTCAGCAGAAGTAGTAAAAAAATGCGTTTCATAAGAGGGTCGTTTTAGGTATGATAAGCAAAAGTACGAAAAATAGGCAATCGCAGACCGCTTTTTCCAAAAAACCGTCAGAATCTTTTCCGGCTCGGAAAACACCCTAATAATTTATGGCTTTTGTGAAAAGCCGCCGGACACATTACCGTTTACGGCGGGCGTTTTTGGCGATTTCGAGGACGGCATCGGATCGACCGCCGGACTTGATATGAGTTTGAGATTCCGCCCACGCGAGCAGGTCGCGGCGGGAGAATACGAGCTCGTTCCACCGACAGCACTCAACGTGTCGTACACAAAGGTACGATAAAGGCTGAATAATCTCCGGGATTTGTTTTTCTCTCCCAAAGTATTACCTTTGTGATACAGGAACAACAAGGACAACACTCTGAAGTCGTAGTGTTCGAGCAGTGGACTAAATGCACGTTCTTTTGTAATTTCCTGATAATCAATAGGGGTCTGGCAAAATTCGATATCGTTTTCCGCTCGCAAGGAGGTGTTCAGAGAATGGACGCCTTTTTTACGAAAAGACAGTTGTTGCTCGGATGGTGGAATAGGTAGACACGCGGGACTTAAAATCCCGTGGACAGTGATGTCCGTACGGGTTCGATTCCCGTTCCGAGTACGTTTTAACCTGCCGATGATTGAATTTAATCCGTAAAAACTATTGATAATGAAACGAATCATCCTTCTTTACGCGACTCTTTTCCTGGCGTTTCAGGCCAACGCCGAGTGGTTCGACGTGACCAAACGCGGAGCCAGGGCCGACGGACAGACCTTGGTTACCGACGTCATTCAGAAAGCCCTCGACGAGGCCTCGGCGGCCGGTGGCGGAACGGTCTATTTCCCGGCCGGGACATACCTGACCGGAGCCATCCACATGCGCAGCAACACCACCCTGCATCTCGACGCCGGGGCGGTGTTGAAGTTCTCGGACAATCCCGACCATTATCTGCCGTTCGTCGAACTGCGTTGGGAGGGGACCGTGATGAAGAGTTTTTCGCCGCTGATCCATGCCCATGAAGTCGATAACATCGCCATAGAAGGTCGCGGCCTGCTCGACGGTCAGGGACAGAACTGGTGGAAAGCCGAATATGACGTCCGTGGGAAATTCGCCGAAACCGAAGCGCAGGATTCGGTCAATCCCTACCAACAGATGTGGGTCGACGCCAATCCGGGCTTCACGGTGTCGGACTACTATCGGGGGACGATCCGCCGAAAATTTTTCCGTCCGCCGTTTTTCCAGGCCTACCGTTCGACCAACATCCGCATCACGGGGGTGAAATTCATCAATTCGCCTTTCTGGACGATCAATCCGGCGTTTTGCCGGAATATCACGATCGACGGCGTAACCATCGAAAACCGGCCATCGCCCAATACGGACGGCATCAATCCGACCTCGTGCAAGGACGTGCACATCGCCAACTGCCACATCACCGTGGGCGACGACTGTATCACGCTCAAATCGGGCCGCGACGCGGACGGGCGCAGATGGAACGTGCCTTGCGAAAACATTACGATCACCAACTGTACGATGCTGAGCGGCCATGGCGGCGTGGTGATCGGCAGCGAAATTTCGGGGTCGGTGCGCAAGGTGACGATCGCCAACTGCGTGTTCGACGGCACCGACCGCGGCATCCGCCTAAAGGCTTCCCGCGAGCGGGGCGGCACGGTCGAGGAAATCCGGGTGAGCAACGTCGTGATGAAGAACATCAAGAATATGGCGTTCGAATTCAACCTGTTATACGACCGAAACATCCCCGAAGGACCCGTCAACGAGAAGACGCCCACGTTCCGCAACATCCACATCGCGGGAGTAACGGCGTCGGAAGTGAACCGCGCGGGCGAGATTACCGGGATCTCCGAGATGCCGGTGCAGAACCTGAGTTTCAGCAACATCAACATGACCGCCAGGACGGGCTTCAATATCACGACCGCCCGGCAGATCGAGTTCCACGACGTAACGGTCGATGCGGAAACGGGGCCTTCGTTCAACGTACGGGATGCGGAAAACCTGGTCTTTGACAACGTGAAAACGAACACCCCGTTGCCCGGCACACCAACTGTTTCCTTGGAAAATGTCCGTACGGCCTACCTTTACAACTGTTTCCCGTTCGTTATGCCGGATGTGTTCCTGCGTGCCGTAGGAGACAGGAATACGAATATCGTACTGACGAATTCGCTTCCTTGTCCGGTAGAGGGAAACCTCGGAAGTCATCAATAGTGCCTGTTAGGCGTTAATGAAAGAGAAACCCCGAAATATTTCGGGGTTTCTCTTTTTGGGTAAGGTGGAATGATCCGTTGTTCTTTCGCAATGAAACAGATTTAAAAAACATAAAAACTTTTTTTGTTTATTTAGTTTTTAACACTATCTTTGGCACTTCATTCGCATGTAGGGGAAAGTCCCCGAAAAGCTTGAAAAATCGAAAAACATGGAAATCAGGGAGAGAATCGTTGTTAGGTCGTTCGACTTGTTGATACAACAGGGGCTCAAGAGCGTGACGATGAACGATGTGGCGGCCAACCTGGGCATGTCGAAGCGGACGATCTACGAGAATTTCAGTAATAAGAAAGAATTGGTCGAAGCCTGTGTCGAATACATGATCCGGACACAGGAACAGGAGGATCGTGAAATTTCGGCCATTTCCGAAACACTTTACCACAAGTTGTTCTATGCTTTCGACCGAATCGACGCCACGTTCCAACGCAAGCAGAAGTTCTCGATCGAGGTCAAAAAGTTCTTTCCCGACATTTTCGAACGTCAATACCTCTTGCGTTACAATGCCGCTAAGCGCGAGTTCATCGCTTCGATGGAGCGCGGGATCGAGGAAGGGGTCATTCAGCCGCAGACCAACCTCGAATTGGCTGTGTTTGTGGTGATGGAGACGGTCTACAACATCATTTCGCGCCCCGAGATCGTGATGGTGCGCAACATTTCGGTTGCCGAAGCGTTTAAATACGTGATCATCCATTTCTTCCGGGGCATTTCGACCTGGAAGGGGATCGAACTGATCGACCAACTGATCAAGGATAGAAAAACGCCTTATGTGTAAAATGTGATTTACCCACAGTTTGTCTTGAAAATAACCAAAATAATAACCATATGAAATTTACCGCTTTGATTTGTGGGGCTGCGCTCTCCCTGGCCGCAACGGCCGGTTGGGCCCAACAGCCGGCCGGCAGCGCCCCGGTCCGGCCGATCGGGATCACGCTTGAGCGGGCGGTCGAGATCGCCCTCGACAACAACCCGACGATCCGGATCGCCGATATGGAGATCCAGCGCCAGAACTATGTCAGGAAGGAAACCCGCGGCAACCTGCTGCCCACCGTTTCGGGCTCGGGTTCGTACCAGTATAATATTATGAACCCGGTGATGTTCCTGCCGGCCGATATTTTCGGCCCGGGCACCGGGGGCGCGATGCGTATGGGGTTTGACAACAGTTACACGGGCGGTTTTTCACTGAGCTTGCCGCTCTATGTGCCGACTCTGTACAAAACGTTGCAACTGAATGACGAACAGATGCGCGCCGCCGTCGAATCGGCCCGTGCGTCGAAGGTGACGCTTACCGCGCAGGTCAAGAAGACCTGCTATGGTATTCTGTTGGGCGAAAGTTCGCTCGATGTGTTGAAAAAGAACATCGAGTATGCCCGGCTGATCGTCGAAACGACCGAAAACTCGTTTAAACAGGGGATCGTTTCGGAATATGACCTGATTACGGCACAGGTGCAGTTGAGCAATCTCGCCCCGACGATGATCCAGATCGAAAACAGCCTGAAGAACGCCCGCCTGCTGCTCAACATGCTGCTCTCGCTGCCGCTCGATACGCCGCTTGAGTTGGCCGAAGACTTGTATGGGTACACGGATTATATCGACACCGATCCCTCGCGCGAGATCGACCTGAGCCGGAACACCGACCTGGCCCTGTTGGACGCTCAGGCGGGTATCCTCCGGAAGAGCTATGAGATTCAGCGTGCCCAACGCATCCCGACGCTTGCCGCCATGGGCAGTTATCAGGTGCTTTCGCAGAGCAACGATTGGCGGATCGGCCACTACCAGTGGAAAGGGACGGCTTTCGTAGGTGCCCAGTTGTCGGTGCCCCTCTTCGCCGGGTTCACGAAAAACAACAAGGAGCGCCAGTTGCTCAACAGCATGGACCAACTCAAGGTGCAGCGCGGTTACCTCGAAGAGAATGTGAACGTGCAGGCCCGGGGGGCGCTTGACGACATCTTTCGCTCGCAGGAGCAGATGAAGGCCAACGAAACCGCCCTTGAACAGGCCCGGAAAGGGTATCGGATCGCCAAGACCCGCTATGACGTGGGGGCGGGAACGATCGTCGAACTCAACTCGGCCCAGATGGCCCTGTTGCAGGCCGACCTCAATTACTCGCAGTCGATCCACGACTACATGAGCGCCCAGACCGACTTCGACCAGGTGCTCGGCAAGGAAGAGCAGGGGAAATTATAAGTTACGAATCAGCAATCAAAAAACATACGAAGATGAAGAAATTGAACGTAAGCGCCCTCGCCTTGGGCATAGTCCTGTTGGGATCGGCCGTTGGCGCTTCTTCCTGCGGCAACCGCTCGAACGCTGTGCAAAAACCGGTCGAAACGCCGAAAGTCGTGGTGAAGGCGATGACTGCCGCCCTGGCTTCGGTCGAACAGATATCGGAACTGACGGGCAATGTTCTGCCTTATGCAGAAAACAGCATTACGCCGGCGATGAGTGCCCGCATCGACCGTATCCTGGTCGACGTCGGCAGCCGCGTCGGCCGGGGCCAGGTGTTGGCCAGGATGGACGAAACCCAGTTCTCGCAGGCCGAAGTGCAGTTCAATAACCTCGAAGCCGATTTGGCCCGTTACCGCAAACTCTACGAAGAGGGCGGCATTTCGAAACAACAGCTCGACCAACTCGAAACCCAGGTGTCGGTATCGAAACACGCCATCGACAATCTGAAGGTCAACACCCTGCTCACTTCGCCGATTTCGGGCGTGGTGACCGAACGCAACTACGATCCGGGCGACGTCTATATGCCGGGCAAACCGATCCTCACGGTGATGCAGATCGATCGCGTGAAGGTGTTGGTCAACGTGTCGGAATCCTACTTTCCGGAAGTGAAGCAGGGGATGCCGGTAGACGTGAAACTCGACTTGTATCCCGGTGAGGCGTTCCCCGGAAAGGTGACGTTGGTCCACCCGGCTATCGACGCCGGTACGCGCACCTTCACCACCGAGATCACCATCCAGAACGGCAATTCGAAACTTCGGCCGGGGATGTTCGCCCGTGTGACGCTCCACTTCGGGACGGCCGACCATGTGTTGGTGCCCGATGTGGCCGTGCAGAAACAGGTGGGCTCGAACGAGCGCTATGCTTTCGTGGTGACCGACGGCATTGCCCGGCGTCGCACCCTCCAAGTGGGCCGTATGATCGGCAACCAATACGAAATCCTCTCGGGGATCAACGACGGGGAACAGGTGGTGGTCGCCGGGGCGCAAAAACTTCTCGACCAATCACCGGTGGACGTTTCTATGTAAGCATCGCACAAACAAAAAAGCTTTTTAGCAGACACTTATGAAAATATACGAAGCTTCCGTAAGGAAACCCATATCGACGATCCTGATCTTCGTAGGGGTGGTGGTCTTCGGGCTCTTCTCGCTGAAGAACCTGGCCATCGACTTCTATCCCGAGATGGACATTCCGGCCATTTCGGTGATCACCTCCTATCCGGGCGCCAACGCCGCGGATATCGAAACCAACGTGACCCGCGTGTTGGAGGACAACCTCAACACCGTAGAGAACCTCAAGAAGATGACGACAAAGTCATCGGACAACGTATCGGTCGTTTCGCTCGAATTCGAGTGGGGAGCCGATCTGACCGAGGCGTCGAACGACATCCGCGACGTGATCGGCCGCGTGCAGTCATACCTGCCCGATGAGGTCGAAACCCCGATGATCTTCAAGATATCGTCGAGTATGATCCCCGTGATCATCCTCTACGCGACGGGCGACGAAAGTTACCCGGCGCTGAACAAGATCCTCGACGAGAAATTGGTCAACCGGCTCAACCACATTGACGGGGTGGGGGCGGTGAGCGTGATGGGGGCGCCCATCCGCGAGGTGCAGATCAATGTCGACCCCGATAAACTGGAGGCCTATAACCTTACCGTGGAAGGGATCGGCCAGATCATTGCCGCCGAAAACGTCGACCTGCCGGGCGGTACGCTCGATATAGGCCGCCAGACGATCAGCATTCGTTCGACCGGTGAATTCGACGCCAGCGCCGAACTCAACGGCGTGGTGGTGGCCAACCAGGGCGGCCGTTTCATCTACCTGTCGGACGTGGCCACGATCAAGGACACGCTCCGCAAGGTGACGATGGACGAACGCATCAACGGCGGTCAGGGTGTCCGTATCATCGTCCAGAAACAATCCGGTTCGAACACGGTCGACATTGCAAGTCAGGTAACCAACGTCTTGCCCGAGATTCAGAAGACCCTGC